>NZ_JAUMSQ010000248.1:0-14208 GCF_030519285.1 Mycolicibacterium arseniciresistens | reverse complement strand
GGGTCTCGTGCACCACCGCGACGAAGTCGGCGAGCGGCTGGCGGACGGCGTCGTCGAGCTCGGCGCGGGTGAGCCGGACCTCGCTGCTGCGGCCGGGCAGATCGGCGGCGAGCGACGTGACGGCCGCCGAGGACAGCCGTTCCTTCGCGGCGCGGCACTGCCCCCTCAGCCGGGTCAGCGATCCGATCGCCGAGGTGCCGGTCAGGTCGACGTCACCGGCCGCCGACAGGTCGTTGATGACACGGGTCAGCAGGGCCTGGTCGATGGCCGCGCCGGAGAAGTCGGGATGCCGGACGGTGGGGCCGATGGGTGTGAAGCCGTTGCCCGCGTCGGCCAGCGTGATGCTGGTGCCGGTGCCGCCGAAGTCGCACAGCGCGACGACGCCGCTGGTGGGCAGGCCGGGATCGTCCTGAAGGGCGGTGAGCGCGGTGGCGGCGTCCGACACCACGACCGGTGCGGCGCCGAAGTCGGGCACCGCCGCCAGTGCGCCACGCAGCGCGTCGACGGTAGCCGGACGCCAGTGCGCGGGGTGGCTGACCGCGACCGGGTCCGCGGGCGCCTGCCCGCGGGTGAGTGCGCGCAGCAGGGCCCGCAGTGCGTCGGCGAGCACCACCTCCCCGCGGTGCGATGTGCCGTCGGCGGCGACGATGCCCACCGGGTCGCCGACCCGGTCGACGAAGTCGGTGAGGATCAGCCCGCGTTCGGTCAGTTCGGGGTTCTCGCTGGGCACGCCGACCTCGGCGGGCCGGTGCGGGTACTGCGTCAGCACCGGCGACCGCGTCAGCGCGGTGCGTCCGACGACGACCGCGGTCAGCCTGGTCGCCCCGACCGACAACCCCAGCCCGTCTGCCATGTCACTCCCTCGAGATGGACCCCGTTCAGTTGTCCATCTCGCGCGGCGGGGTCGGCGTTACTCAGCGAATTGTGCCCGCACCGGGGATGAGTGGTAAATCCAGGGCGGTCACCCAGCCCGGCGAGAGGTCGTTGACCGCGGGCACCGCATTGAGCGCGCGCATGCCGGTGGCCAGGCAACCCGCGGCCGCGGCGTCGCGCCCGGACCCGTCGGTGAAGCGGAACGCCGTCTCCTGGGAGATGCTGGGCGTGCCCTCGATGTCGACCCGGTAGACGTCGTCCCGGCTGCCCGTCGGCCAGTCCGGGGCGGCGTCGCCACCGATGCGGTTGACGTGTTCCAGCTGGATCCGGGTCTCGCCCCGGTACACCCCGTTGATCGTGAAGCGCACGGCGGCGACGTTGCCCGCCGCGATGACGCCCTTGGCGGTGGTGCGGTCGGTGGGCGTGACCCACTTGTCGTAGGTGGTGGTGATCTCGTCGAGCATGATGCCCGCGGCATGAGCGATCATCGGAACCGTTGCGCCCCAAGCCATCACCAGGATGTCGGAGGTCTCGAGCAGTGCGCGCTTCTCCGGTGGGCGGCCGATGCCCATCTCGAATTCGTAGTCGCCGGTGTAGTTGGTGTAGTCCAGCAGCTCCGAGGCACGCACCGTGCGGACCTCCGAACACAGCCCCATCAGGGTCAACGGGAACAGGTCGTTGGCGAAGCCCGGATCGATCCCCGTGGTCAGGCACGATGACTCGCCCAGTTCGCAGGCCTCGGTGACCGGCACGATCCAGTCCGGCGGATTGAGGTGCATCGTCGGCCACACCCACGGCGTCATCGCCGTGGAGCACACGTCGATCCCCGCGCGCAGGAAGCGGGCGATCAAGGCGATGTTGTCGCCCGCATGGGCGGCGGTCGGGCCGTAGTGCACCAGTGCGTCGGGGGCCAGCGCGATCAGCGCGTCGACGTCGTCGGTGGCGGCGACGCCGACCGGTTCGCCGAGCCCGCAGATCTCGCCGACATCGCGGCCGACCTTCTCCGGACTGCTCACCCCGACCCCCACCAGATCGAACAGCGGGTGCCGGACGATCTCGGCGATCACCATCTTCCCGACGAACCCCGTGCCCCAGACCACGATCCGCTTGGCCATCGATCACCTCTTCTGTCTCGCCGGCTAGCCGTCCTCACCCTAGGCGGGAATGATTCATCCGCGTCGGCGCTTGTCGATGACACACCCGAGCGAGAGGTTCACCCGATGACCGCAGCAATCGAAGGTCCGCTGAGCGGACGGCGCGCGCTGGTGACCGGCGGATCGCGGGGAATCGGCGCGGAGATCGTCCGGCGACTGGCCCTCGACGGCGCGGCGGTGGCGTTCACCTACGGCGCATCCGCGCGCGACGCGGACAACGTCGTCGTGGAGATGTCGAGAGCGGGCGCCAGGGTGCTGCCGATCCGCGCCGACAGCACAGACGTCGGCCAGATCGCCTCGGCCGTGCAGGAGACGGTGACCCGCCTGGGCGGGCTCGACATCCTGGTCAACAACGCAGGCGTGGCCGCCTTCGGCGACATCGAGACCTTCCCGCTCGAGGAGTTCGACCGACTCGTCGCGGTCAACGTGCGCGGGGTGTTCGCCGCCATCCAGCAGACGGTGCCCCATCTCGGCGAAGGCGGCCGGATCATCAACATCGGCAGCATCAACGCCGACCGGGTGCCGGGTCCGGGTCTGGCCGTGTACTCGATGACCAAGGCGGCGGTGGCCGGCCTCACCCGTGGGCTGGCCCGCGACCTCGGGCCTCGCGGCATCACCGTCAACAACGTGCAGCCGGGCCCGATCGCCACCGACATGAACCCCGAGGAGGGCGAGTTCGCCGACCTGGCGCGACAGACGATCGCCGTCGGACACTACGGGCACACCCGCGACGTCGCCGGAGTGGTGGCCTACCTGGCCGGACCCGACGCCGGCTACGTGACCGGAGCGAACTGGAACGTCGACGGCGGCTTCACCGCCTGAGCACTCCCTAGAAGCAGCGGCGGAGGCCACCCGGCTCGCAGACCAGCGGGTAGCGGTCCACCGGGATCGGCAGCGGCTGCTTGAAGGCCAGCGTGAACGGCGTCGACGTCATCGCGGGTTGCAGTCCGCACACCGCGCCGTGGATGGACTTGCGGGTGCCCGCCAGCGTGACCCCGCTCCACGAGAAGACCTGCTCGACCGCTGCGGTGGACCCGTCGGGGCACTTGAGCCCGTCGCTGACCTTGCGGGTCGTCGTCCACAGCCCGTTGGTCATCAGGGCGTCCGAGCCGGTCTGGCGTTCGGGCGTCACGTGCAGCCGGCATGCGACCGGCAACCACAGCGGTTCGCGGAGGTCGCCGACCGTCGGCACACAGGACGGGAAGATCGTCCAATCGACACCCGCCTGGCCGCCCTCGTTGTACGTGTAGACGCCCTGCAGGATCTCCGGCGGAGCGTCCGGCGGCTGCGCCTGCGCGACGGGGGCCCAGCCGACCGCCGAACCGGCGAGCATGACGGCGGCGGCGAGCGCGCGACGGAGTCTCATGAGCGTTGAGTATCGCAGCAGTGCCGTGGCTCGTCACCGGTTTGCCCGTCGCCGCATTCGGGAGCCGGGCGTTTCGGGGCGGATGATCAGCGGGTAAGTGATCTTGGATCATCCGCATGAGCCCTGGAGATGGCGTGACCCGTAGACCGATCGTGCTCGGCGGTCTGATCGCCGCCGTCGTCGCCCTGGTGCTCGGCATGACGTCCTGTTCGACGGGCGAGCGGGTCGACCTCGGCGACGAGGCGTCCGGGAACCTGATCGCGGCGATCGCCGGGGAACCCGACCAGCTCGACCCGCACAAGACCAGCGCCTACTTCTCGTTCGAGGTGCTGGAGAACGTCTTCGACACGCTCGTCGAACCCGACGCCGATCTGGAGATGCGCCCGGCGCTGGCCGAGTCGTGGGACGTCAGCCCCGATTCCCGGGTGTGGACGTTCCGCCTGCGGCGCGGCGTGACGTTCCACGACGGCAGCCCGTTCACGGCCGACGACGTGGTGTATTCCTACCGGCGCATCATCGACGAACAGCTCACCAACGCCGACAAGTTCAGCGCGGTGACCGACATCCGCGCGCTGGACCCGTCGACCGTGCGGATCACGGTCAAGACGCCCACCCCGAATCTGCTGACCAACATCGGCGGCTTCAAGGGCATGGCGATCGTGTCGAGGGCGAACGTCGAGAGCGGGCGCATCGCCACCCACCCGGTCGGCACCGGACCGTTCTCCTTCGCGGGTCAGCGCAGCGGCGACTCGATCACGCTGAAGGCCAACCCGTCGTATTGGGCGGGACCGCCGAAGGTGTCGGGCGTGACGTTCCGCTTCATCTCCGAACCGTCCACGGCGCTGGCCGCGCTGCAGGCCGGCGAGGTGGACTGGACCGATTCGATCCCGCCCCAGCGGGTCGCCCAGTTGCGCGACGACGGCTCCCAGCGGCTGGCGGTCACGCCGAGCAACGACTACTGGTACCTCGCGCTGAACGAGGCCCGTGACCCGTGGCGCGACCCGCGGGTGCGTCAGGCCATCGCCTACGGCATCGACCGCGATGCGATCGTGCAGGCGACGAGCTACGGCACCGCCGCGCGCAACCAGCTCGCGATCCCCGAGGGCAACCCCTGGTACACACCCTTCGACACCTACCGCTACGACATCGACAAGGCGAAAGACCTGCTGGCGCAGGCGAATGCCGCGCCACAGCGGATGGACATGCTGGTCACCAGTGAATACCCGGAGACCGTCACCGCCGCGCAGATCATCGCCGACAACCTCGCCCCGCTCGGCATCACCGTCGACATCCGCACCGTCGACTTCGCGACGTGGCTCGACGAGCAGAACAACGGCAACTTCGACATCCTGATGATGGGCTGGCTGGGCAACATCGACCCCGACGACTTCTATTACGCCCAGCACCACACCGACGGGACGAGCAATGCGCAGAAGTTCTCGAACGCCGAGGTGGACCGCCTGCTCGACCGGGGCCGCGTCGAGACCGACCGCGGCGCGCGCCGCGACGTCTACGCCCGCGCCGCCACGATCATCGCCGACCAGGTCAGCTACCTCTACCTGTACAACCCGTCGGTGATCCAGGCCTGGTCGAACGACCTGTCGGGGGTCGAGGCCCGCCGCGACGGCGCGGTCCGATTCCGTGCGGCGCAGCTGGTGGGAGGGGAATCGGCGTGAGCGCGTTCATGTCTCACCCCGTGCTGCGCTTCCTCGTGCGCCGCGTGCTGTACTCCCTGGTGGTTCTGCTCGGGGTGCTGGTGGTGGTGTTCGCCCTGGTGCACCTGGTGCCCGGCGACCCGGTGCGCATCGCGCTGGGCACCCGCTACACCCCGCAGGCCTACGAGGCGTTGCGCTCGGCGAGCGGGCTGGACCGCCCGATCGTCGTGCAGTTCTTCAGCTACCTGGGCAACGCGATCACCGGCGACCTCGGCGTGAGCTTCCGCAACGGCGACCCGGTGACGGTGACGCTGCTGGACCGGCTGCCCGCGACGCTGTCACTCGGTCTGGTCGGCGTCGTGGTCGCGCTGGTGATCGCGGTGCCCGCCGGCATCTACTCCGCGCTGCGCGAGGGACGGCTCAGCGACACCGTCGTCCGCATCACCAGCCAGTTCGGGGTGTCGGTGCCGGACTTCTGGCTGGGGATCCTGCTCATCGCCCTGTTCGCCACCACGCTGGGCTGGCTGCCCACGTCGGGATACCGCCCGCTGTTCGACGACCCGGCGGGCTGGCTGCGCCACATCGTGCTGCCGGGTCTCACCGTCGGTCTGGTCGCGGCGGCGATCATGACGCGCTACATCCGCTCGGCGGTGCTCGAGGTGGCCTCGGCGGGGTACGTCCGCACCGCCCGCTCCAAGGGGCTGCCGCCCCGTGTCGTCACGTTCCGCCACACCGTGCGCAACGCCATGATCCCCATCCTGACGATCACCGGCATCCAGCTCGCCACCATCCTCGGCGGAGTCATCGTCGTCGAAGTGGTGTTCGCGTGGCCCGGACTGGGGCGGCTGGTGTTCAATGCCGTTGCCGCGCGCGACTATCCCGTCATCCAGGGCGCGGTGCTGCTGATCGCGGCGCTGTTCCTGCTCATCAACCTCATCGTGGACGCGCTCTACGCGGTGGCCGACCCGAGGATCCGGCTGTCATGACCGATCCCGTGCAGACGGCCGGCGACAGCGGGAGGGTGGCGTCCTGGCGGCTGCTGCTGGGCAATCCCGTCACCCTGTTCTCCGCGGCGGTGCTGGCGGCCGTCGTCGTGGTCGCGGTGTTCGCCGGGTGGCTGGCGCCCTACGGCGTCAACGACATCGACGTGCCCAGTGCGCTGCAGTCCCCCAGCGGCGCACACTGGTTCGGCACCGATGAACTCGGCCGCGACGTGCTGTCCCGGGTGCTCGCGGCCGTTCAGGCGTCGATGCGGGTCGCGGTGGTCAGCGTGGTGTTCGCCGTCGTGGTCGGCGTGACGATCGGTGTGCTGGCCGGCTATCTCGGCGGCTGGGTCGACACGGTGTTCATGCGCGTCGTGGACGTGATGTTCGCGTTCCCCGTGCTGCTGCTGGCACTGGCCGTGGTCGCCGTGCTCGGGCCCGGCGTGACGACGACGATCCTGGCGATCGGCATCGTCTACACGCCGATCTTCGCCCGCGTCTCGCGCGCCAGCACCCTCAGCGTGCGGGTGGAACCGTTCGTGGCGGTGTCCAAGACCATGGGCACCGGCCACCTGTACATCCTCGGCCGCCACATCCTGCCCAACATCGCCGGACCGCTGATCGTGCAGACGTCCCTGTCGCTGGCGTTCGCGATCCTGTCGGAGGCGGCGCTGTCGTTCCTCGGGCTGGGCATCCAGCCGCCGCAGCCCTCGCTGGGCCGGATGATCTTCGACTCTCAGGGTTTCGTGACGCTGGCGTGGTGGATGGCGGTGTTCCCCGGGGCGGCGATCTTCGTGATCGTGCTGGCGTTCAACCTGCTGGGCGACGGGTTGCGCGACGTGCTGGACCCGAAGCAGCGCACCATGATCGAGGCCAGGAGGAAGCAATGAGCGGGCCCGTCCTGGATGTGCGTGACCTGCACGTGCGCATCGGCGGGCGGGACATCGTGCGCGGCATCTCCTTCGACGTGGCGCGCGAGCAGACCGTGGGGATCGTCGGCGAGTCCGGCTCGGGCAAGTCGATGACGGTGCTGGCGGCAACCGGCCTGCTGGACGCGCCCGGCGCCTCGGTGACCGGGTCGAGTTCCCTTGCCGGAGAACACCCCGTCCAGCTGATCGGGGCATCGGCGCGGACGCTGCGCGCCGTGCACGGCGGCCGCATCGGGTTCGTGTTCCAGGACCCGGGCACGTCGCTGAATCCGCTGCTGACGCTCGAGCGGCAGATCACCGAGTCGCTGGAGACGCACCGCAACATGACGCGCAGGCAGGCCCGCGGCCGCGCGCTGGAACTGCTGACCGCCGTCGGGCTGCCCGATCCGGAGTCACGGCTGCACTCCTATCCGCACCAGCTCTCGGGTGGCCAGCGCCAGCGGGTGATGATCGCGATCGCGCTGGCGTGCGACCCCGAACTGCTGATCGCCGACGAGCCCACCACCTCCCTCGATGTCACCACCCAGGCGCAGATCATCGAACTCGTTCGCGACCTGCAGCGCGACTTCGGCGCCGCGGTGGTGTGGATCAGCCACGACCTCGGGGTGATCGGTCAGGTCGCCGACGACGTCACGGTGCTGCGGCAGGGCGAGGCCGTGGAGCAGGCGCCGGTCGCCGACGTGTTCGCCCGTCCGCAACACGAATACACCCGCACGCTGCTGGCGTCGCGGCCGCTGCTCGGGGGCGGCGCACCCGCCCCCGCACCGGCGGAGTCCGCCGCGCTGCTCACCGTCGAGGGGCTCGACGTGAGATTCCCCGTGACGACGCCGACGGGCCGTTCGACGGTGCACGCCGTCAAGAATCTGTCGTTCACCGTCCGGCGCGGCACCACACTGGGACTCGTCGGTGAATCCGGTTCCGGCAAGTCGACTGTCGCCGCGGCGCTGACCGGGTTGGTCACACCCGATGCCGGCACCGCCACGCTCGGCGAGACCGATGTGTTCTCCGTCAGGGGCGGCGACGTGAAGGCGCTGCGGCACCGGATCGGGCTGGTGTTCCAGGACCCGTTCTCGTCGCTGAACGCGCGCAACCGGGTGGGCACCGCGATCGAGGAACCGCTGCGGGTGCACAAGCTCGCCGACGGGCGCCAGGGGCGCCGCGACCGCGTCGCCGAACTGCTCGAACTGGTCGACCTCCCTGCGTCTTTCGCATCGAGGTATCCGCACGAACTGTCCGGCGGGCAGCGTCAGCGGATCAGCATCGCCCGTGCACTGGCCGGCGAGCCGGACCTGCTGATCCTCGACGAGTCGACGGCGGCGCTCGACGTGTCGGTGCAGGCCCTGGTGCTCGATCTGCTCGGCGGTCTGCAACGGGAACTGGGACTGACGTACCTGTTCATCGGCCACGACCTCGCGGTGATCCAGCAGATGAGCCACGAGGTGCTGGTGCTGCGGGACGGCGAGGCGGTCGAGTACCGGCCGGCCGCGGAGTTGTTCGCCGACCCGGAGCACGAGTACACCCGCGCGCTACTGGCCGCGGTGCCGCCGGAACGGCCACGGGCCTCGGCGTGAGAAGGTCTAGCCCATGAGCCAACTGAACGGGAAGGTGGCGCTGGTGACCGGCGCCTCGGCGGGTCTGGGTGCTGCGACGGCGAAGCTGTTCGCCGAGCGTGGCGCGTCGGTCTTCGGTATCGCCCGCGACGCCGACCGGCTGGCGGCCGTGTTCGAGGGCGTGCCCGGCGGCCGGTTCGCCCCGGTGGACATCACCACCGCGGCCGCGTGCCGGGATGCGGTGTCGCAGTGCGTCGCCGAGTTCGGCCGGCTCGACGCACTGGTCAACGTCGCCGGGTTCCACCAGATGCGGCACACCCTCGACGTCACCGACGAGGACTGGGAACGCGACCTTGCCGTGAACCTCAACGGGCCGTTCTTCCTGTGCCGGGCCGCGCTGCCGCACCTGTTGGAGGCCGGCGGCAGCATCGTCAACGTCGCCTCGATCGCCGGCATCGAGGGCGAGGTGTACTCGGCGGGCTACTGCGCGGCCAAGCACGGTCTTGTCGGGCTGACCCGGTCGCTGGCGATCGAGTTCACCTCGAACCGGTTGCGGGTCAACGCCATCTGCCCCGGCGGTATGCGCACCGCCCAGGTCACCGAGTTCGCCGCGCCGGAGAACGCGGACTGGAACCTCATCATGCGGATCGCCTCGCCGCGCGGCTTCATGGACGTGACCGACGTCGCGAAGACGATCGCGTTCCTGTCCAGTGACGACGCGGCCGCCGTGCACGGCGCGGTCTACATCGTCGACAACGGAAAAACGGCGGGCTGAACTGGCAGGATCGACGCCGTGAAGACCTCCTCCGGTGACGTCGTCGATTCGCAGGCCACGTCGGACAGCACGGCGGTGGCCGGCTCCACCGCCACCGCCAGCAGCAGCATCGTCGCCGGGTCGGCGGCCACCGTGGCCAGCACCGTCGTCGCGGGATCGGTGGCGACGACGGCCAGTGCGGGTGTCGCAGGGTCGGCGGCGACCGTGGCCAGCGCAGGTGTCGCCGGGTCGGCGGCCACCGCAGCCAGCGCAGGCGTCGCCGGAAGCATCGTCGTCGCGATGTCGATCGCGATGGCCGGCTGCGTCGGCTGCGTGGCGTGTGCGTTCTGCAAGCGTTGCCTGGCCTGCCTCGGATGCGTGGAATGCACCGATTGCGTTGGCTGCGTTGGCTGTTACAACTGTTCGGGATTGCGGGGCGCCGTCGGTCAGCGCAACGTGCACGTCTAGCTCAGCGAGGTGTGCATCAGCATCGTGCTGTAGTCGGACCACCGCGACAGCGTGAAGTAGAGGTCGCTGCCGGTCGACCACGGATGGATGTAGGGCGCGTAGATGCCGCCGGGCACCGCGGCCGACGTGACGAGGGTCTTCGCCGAACTCCACGGTCCCTCGGGTTTGTCGGCGGTGCGCATGACGACGTTGCTCACCGTGTTGGTGTAGAGCATGACGAACTTCTTCAGGTGGTCGTTCCAGGCCACCGACATCTCGCTGCCCGGCGCCCACACCACCTGGATCGCCAGGAACGGAAAACCGCGCAGCCAGCCGAACGGCGTGTGGTACTCGTAGGCCGACTTGTCCGCGACGGAGTTCTCGGCGACGCGGGACAGGAACGGCATGCCGCCGCGGCCTGCGCCGGTGCCGTAGGCGTAGACGTAGCCGCCGTGCCGCAGGTACGCCTGCATCTGAAAGTTCTGGTCCCCCCACGTGAACGGCACACCGGGCACGGTGTTGAACCAGCTGGGCCGGATGCTGGTGGCGGGCACGGTCCACGTCTCGCCATTGGTGTCCGACACCGCGACGGCCGAGAAGTTCGTCGACCACTGCCCGGGTGCACCCCACTGGCTGACGGACATGAAGTTGACGTACTGCCGGGTGCCCACCGAGATGCCTGCCGTCGGAATGATCGTCACCTCGGTGGCGGCCAGCCGCAGGCTGTCGATCACCTGCCGCGAGAAGTTCGGCCGGTTCTGCAACACGGGTGAACCCGCGAACTGGTTGCCGTACTGCGGTGCCGGGACGTCGAGGCCGTTGGCGAGGTCGCGGCTCGCGCTCCGGAACAACGTGTTGTTGCGCCACTCCTGGCCGGCCAGGTTGCAGTTGCCGAAGGTGTCGCCGAAGGCGATGAGCACCTGCCGCTGGGCGCCGGAATAGCCGTTGTCCCAAAGGATGCCGAGGTCGGCGCCGGAGATGCCGAACTTCTGATAGGAGCCGGAGCCCGGCCCCACGATCGTCTCGACCACCGTCGCCGTCGTCGCGGCGGGTGCGGCGGCCGCACGTGCCGCGGTGTTGGGGGCCACTTCCGCGTCGGCCGCCGCGGCCTCCGCCGGGGTGGTCTTCGGCGCGGGTTTGCGGCCGATCGGCAGGTGAAGCACGGGCACCCGGGGGGTCGCGGACTCGGGGGTCGCCCGGCGCGCCGAACCGCTGGAGTCGAACACGGAGCAGGGGTCCGCAGCGGCGGTCGGGCTCGTCAGAACGGGAACCACCAGCGACAGGGCGGTCGCCGATACGACGGCAAGCGATGCCAGTCGTCGCGAGGCCGGCATGACCCACCTTTCATCGGTTACTACAGAGACTGTAGTGACTGATGTGGTTTGCCCGCCCGTCGGCGTGCCGGACTGACACCGTCTCGTGACCGGGCCGACATCTTGCCGGGTGTCAGAGCAGTTTGTGCTCGATCACGGTGGCCAGCCGTGGCTTTCGCCAGCGCCCCTCCACGCGTTCGATGCGCACGCCCATCTCACCGCCCGCGATCTCGAGGGTGCCGATCTGGTTGCGGAAGTGCGGCATGGTGACCGGCCGCCAGCGCAGCCGCGGCATGCCGACCTTGGTCGTCTTAACCAACGCCCTGCCCACGGCTTCGGCCAGTTTCGTGTGCCCCAGCCGCAGCACCACCCGCTCGCTCGCCGACGGCTCCTTGCGCAGTCCGGAACACACCACCTGCCAGAACCGGGTGGCCGGCGCCGGCGCCTCCTCCTCGGGCACCTCGACCTCGGAGACCCAGCAGTGGTGCACGTCGCCGCCGAACATCACCATGGTGTCCGGCGTACGACCCCGCCTGCCCGCGGCGACGTCGATCACGAGGTCCTCGAACTTGCGGTAGCTGTCCTGGAAGCAGGCCCAGTGGTCGAGGTTGGCGGTGATGCGGACCTTCTCCCCCAATCCCCGCATCCGCCTGCCCCAGGCGCCGTCGCTGACGGCCTCCGACCACGCCTCGATGTGGTGCATGCCGTAGGGCAGCAGGATGGGCAGCGAACTGGCGAACAGCAGATGCCGGTAGTCGCCGTCCACCTTCGAGGTGATCCAGTCCCACTCCTCGTCGGTGGTGATCTGGCGGCGGCCGGTGCCGAGCTGGCGTCCGGTGCGGGCGTCGACCACGATCAGCCGGGCCGGCCCCAGGTCGCGGCACATGCTGAAATGCGAAACGCCGTCGTCCCTCTCCGCCATCTGGGCGAGTTCCTTGATCGGCTCGGCGCCCTGCCGGGTCTCCAGCACCCGCTGGAAGGTGTGGTCCTTGGCCAGCTCGTCCGGCGACATGTTGCCCAGATGCTGAAAGATCCAGTAGGCCATCAGGCCGCCGATGATGCGCGTCTCGTACCAGTCGGTCTGGCGCTTCTCCCGCAGCCATTCCAGCGAGGTGTTCCATTTGTCGTTGATCTCGTGGTCGTCGAACATCATCGACGTCGGGATCGTCGACAGCATCCACCGGACGATGGGATCGCTCCAGGCGTCCCAATAGCCGATGCAGTACTCCTCGAAGTCCTCGAGCACCTCGACCGGTCCGTT
Organism: Mycolicibacterium arseniciresistens; assembly: GCF_030519285.1. Taxonomy (NCBI): domain Bacteria; kingdom Bacillati; phylum Actinomycetota; class Actinomycetes; order Mycobacteriales; family Mycobacteriaceae; genus Mycobacterium; species Mycolicibacterium arseniciresistens. Next base: position 1,923 of record NZ_JAUMSQ010000248.1, on the reverse strand, counting down.
GGCGTGCACCTCGCGTTCGGCGACCATGTCCCTGATCGTGTCGTTGACCTGGTCGGCATAGAGCTGGTCGCCCAGCATCATCAGCGCGTCCGGCCACAGCGCCGACGGTTGACGCAGCATCCGCATCCCGTAGGCGCGCAGCACGTCGATGCCCTGGCCCTTGGAGTGCCACATGTGCTGGCGGGTGTAGGGCGGGTGGTGCGGCGCCGAGGCCCGGCACGACCCGAACAGCAGCCGCAGATTGCCCTCGGGCGGCATCAGCCTGATCCGCGGCTGCGGGAGCTCGTAGCCGAACGGCGGCCAGGCCTGCACGCCGTCGAGGTGGACCTCGTACGGATGCTCGACTTCCGGGTCCAGGCCGGTGACGCAGACGATGGCGAAGTGGTGGCCCTCGACCTCGAAGGTGTCGGCGGTGCTGCCGAGAACCTCGACCCGGCAGGCCTGGTCGGTCTCGACCCACACCGTGGCATCGGTCTGCCCCACATGTCGCAGGAGTGGACCTACTCGAACCTCGGGCACTCCGCCATGATGCCCGACGGCGGCGGCCCCGTCATCGCGAATGGTCGCGACCGTCAACGACTTCAAGATCGGACCGCCCGCTGCGGGCGAGCGTGAGATCGACACCACGCAGCGGCGCACTCGCGCTTCAGTCGCGTGGTGTCGATCTCACCCACTGCGTCAGGGTTGGGGCCTGCGGCGGCCCAGGTACACGGCCATACCGAGGGCGGCGAAGCCCAACGCCCCCACCGCGCCGGCCGCAGCGTAGAGCGCCACCTGCGTGCGGTCGACGGGCGAGGACTCGTCGGCGGCCAGGCGCAGCGGATAGTCGCCCGGCAGCGGTGCGGCCTGCGGTTCGTCCAGGCCGGGGAACTGCTGGGTGCGGTGCACCTCGAACTGCCGCTCACCGCTGGGATTCTGGGTCCACACCCCCCAGGCCGGCGTCGCGCCGTCGAGCAGTACCTTGCGTTCGCCGAAGCGGGCGTCCTCGCCCATGTCCACGATGCGGTTGACGCGGAACGGCTGATAGACCGCCTGCGGGTAGCGCACCTGCACCGGCACGTTGTCGTAGCGCACGAGTCGCGGGGGCTGCGGGAACGGCAACCCGGGCCGTGGGACGTAACCGCCGCCGAAGAACGTGCCGACCGCGACGTCAACCGCGGTGTCGGCGGCGCCGAGCACCACGGCGGTGAAGCTGTACGCGGCGAACTCGGCCGCCTCCAACACGATTCGCGCCAGCGGCGGGATGTACACGATGCGGGGCCGGTTCAGGTACACGTAGACGATGCGCACCGGGTTGCGGTACGGGTTGAAGAACGTGGGCCGGTAGAAGCGGTCGTACTCAACCCAGTCGCGGTTCCACTGCCGCACCTTCCGGTCCCAGTGCCGGTCCCGATCGCGGTCCCAGCGGTCCTTCTCCCAGCGGTCCTTGTCCCAGCGGTCCTTGTCCCAGTCCCAGCGGTCCCTGTCCCAGTCGTCGCGGTCACGGTCCCGCCGCTCTGACGAGAACACCGCCCTCGACAGGGTGTCCAGCTCCTGCCTCGGCGCCTCCACCACCTTCTGGACGACGGGTTCTGCGCGCCGAGCCACCTGCACGTCCTCTTCTGGGGCGAGCAGGGTCTCCGGCCGGACCTCGCGGACGGCCTGTGCTGCCTCCGGCGCGTCGGCCGCGGGCGACTTCTTCTCCGGCGACGACTTTTCCGGGGACTTCGCGGCCGGGTCTTCTGGGGCCTTTCGGGCCGGAGACCGGGGAGCTTCCGGTGATTGCCCGGCCGGAGACTCCGGGGTCTCGGGGGACTTCGGCTCCCGGGACTCCCCGCGGTCTGCCGGCGATTCCGGAGCGACCTCGCCTGGCGCCGCTGGGGCAGGCGCGACCGGCGGCGCACCGGCAGCGGGCTCCTCCACCGGCGCCGGCTTCACGGCGGG
>NZ_JAUMSQ010000247.1:0-6858 GCF_030519285.1 Mycolicibacterium arseniciresistens | reverse complement strand
CCGCCGGGCGACCGGCGCAGCGGGGCCGTGCACGGCGACGCTGACGTGTGCGAGCGCGCCGCGGCCCAGCACGGCGGGGTGCACGGCCCCCCGGATCACGACCTGCCCGGAGGTGATGAGCCGTTGCACGCGTGCCGCCGCCGCGGAGCGCGACAGTCCGACCGCGCGGGCGATGTCGCGATGGGTCATCCGTCCGTCGACCTCGAGGAGCTCGACGATCTCTTCATCGACCTCGTCCATGACGCTCATTGCTCCGATCGGTTCGAATTTTTTCGGCCTGCACCCACCGGCATAAACGACACACAGAAGGGCTCAGGCGATCACTATGACGCAGATGATCTGCAAACGCTGGCACATCGTGATCAGAAACGTCGCTGTAACGAATGAATCGCTTGCGAGGGTCCACCGACGGTTCTAGCGTGACCCTCACCACACCAGGAGAGGGGCGCCATGGCCACCGACGCAGTGCCGCCCGTCGCACCGCCCAAGGTGACCGAAGTCGAGGCGCACGGCGTCGAGCCGATTCCGGATCGGGAACGCACAGCCCGACCCCTCGATCTGTTCCGGCTGACCTTCGGCGGCGCCAACACCATCGCGACGGTCGTCCTCGGCAGCTTCCCGATCATCTTCGGGTTGTCGTTCCGCGACGCGCTGCTGGCCACCCTGCTCGGCGTCGTCCTCGGCGCGGCGATCCTGGCGCCGATGGCGCTGTTCGGTCCGCGCAACGGCACGAACAACGCCGTCTCGTCCTCGGCGCACCTGGGTGTGCACGGCCGGGTGGTCGGATCCTTCCTGTCGCTGCTGACCGCGGTGGCGTTCTTCTCGATCTCGGTGTGGACGTCCGGTGATGTGCTCGTCGGCGGCGCGAACCGGGTGACCGGCCTGCCCCAGAGCGACGTCGCGGTCGGGGTGGCCTACGGGATCTTCGCGCTGCTGGTCCTCGTCGTCTGTGTCTACGGCTTCCAGTTCATGCTGCTGGTCAACAAGATCGCGGTCGTCGCCGCGACCGTGCTGTTCCTGCTCGGGATCATCGCGTTCGGCGGCACGTTCGACCCCGGCTATCCCGGCATCTACGGCGACGGCGCGGACGCCGCCACCAACGCGCTGTACCTGCCGTCGTTCGTCGGCGCCGCGTTGATCGTCATGTCCAACCCGGTGAGCTTCGGTGCGTTCCTCGGCGACTGGTCCCGGTACATCCCCCGTGGGACGCCGGCCTGGAAGTCGATGACGGCGGCGTTCCTCGCGCAGATCGCCACCCTGGTGCCGTTCCTGTTCGGTCTCGTCACCGCCACCGTCGTCGCCACCACCGCGCCGCAGTTCATCGACGAGGGCGACTACATCGGCGGCCTGCTCGACGTGTCGCCCGGCTGGTACTTCGTGCCGGTGTGCCTGATCGCGCTGATCGGCGGAATGTCGACCGGCACCACGGCGCTGTACGGCACCGGCCTCGACTTCTCCAGTGTCTTCCCGAGATTCAGCCGTGTGCAGGCGACGGTGCTCGTCGGCCTCATCGCGATCGCGTTCATCTTCGTCGGCCGGTTCGCGTTCAACGTCGTGCAGAGCATCTCGACGTTCGCGGTCCTGATCGTCACCTGCACGGCGCCGTGGATGGTGGTCATGATGATCGGCTGGGTGGCCCGGCGCGGCTGGTACGACTCCGATGCGCTGCAGGTGTTCAACCGCAGACAGCGCGGCGGGCGGTACTGGTTCGACCACGGCTGGAACTGGCGCGGTCTGGGCGCCTGGCTGGTGTCGGCGGCCATGAGCATCTGCTTCGTCAACCTGCCAGGCCAGTTCGTCGGTCCGCTCGGCGATCTCGCCGGCGGGATCGATTTGTCCATCCCGGTCGGCCTCGGGCTCGCCGCCGTGCTGTACCCGGCGCTGCTGCGGCTCTTCCCCGAACCGGCCGACGCCTTCGGCCCCGACGGCCCGCGGTTCTTCCCGGCCGGGCCCGCCGCAGGCATCCCGATCACGACGGTGGACGACGTTGATAGTCAGGAGGTTTCCGCATGACCACGCCCATCGGCCCGATCGACGCCTCGAAGACGCCGCGCTTCGCCGGGCCCGCCTCCTTCGCCCGGTTGCCGCGGCTCGACCAGGTGCCGCGCGCCGACGTCGCCGTGGTGGGCGTGCCGTTCGACTCCGGGGTGTCCTACCGGCCCGGCGCCCGCTTCGGCCCCAACCACGTGCGGGAGGCGTCGCGGCTGCTGCGGCCGTACCACCCGGCACTGGACGTGTCGCCGTTCGACATCGCCCAGGTGGCCGACGCCGGTGACATCGCGGTGAACCCGTTCAACATCAACGAGGCGATCGAGACCATCGAGGCGGCGGCGGTCGACCTCACGGCCGGCGGCACGAGCCTCGTCACCATCGGCGGCGACCACACCATCGCACTGCCGCTGCTGCGCGCCGCCGCACAGAGGCACGGGCCGGTCGCGCTGGTGCACTTCGATGCCCACCTCGACACGTGGGACACCTATTTCGGCGCCGAGTACACCCACGGCACCCCGTTCCGGCGCGCTGTCGAGGAGGGCATCGTCGACACCGAGGCGCTGTCGCACGTCGGCACGCGCGGGCCGCTGTACGGCAAGAAGGATCTCGAGGACGACCGCCGTTTCGGCTTCGGCATCGTCACCTCCTCCGACGTGTACTACCAGGGCGTGCGGGAGGTCGTGGACAAGCTGCGCCAGCGCCTGGGCAACCGGCCCGTCTACGTGTCGATCGACATCGACGTGCTCGACCCGGCCCACGCGCCGGGCACCGGGACACCCGAGGCCGGCGGGATGACCAGCCGCGAACTGCTCGAGATCCTGCGCGGCTTCCGCGGACTCAACCTGATCGGCGCCGACGTCGTCGAGGTCGCACCGGCCTACGACCACGCCGAGATCACCGGCGTCGCGGCCTCGCACGTCGCCTACGACCTGGTGTCGCTGCTGGCGATGCGTCACGAGGAGGCTGGCGGGTGACGCGGACCGGTGGTGACGTCGTCGTCGAAACCCTGACGGCACTCGGTGTTTCGCACGTCTTCGGAATCCCCGGGCAGAACGCGCTCGCGCTGTTCGACGCGATCGGGCGCAGCGGCCTCGCCTTCGTCAGCTCACGCGTCGAGAACAACTCGGCCTTCGGCGCCGACGGTTACGCCCGCGCCACCGGCGAGGTCGGCGTGCTCTTCCTGTCGACCGGTCCGGGAGCCCTGACCGCGCTCGGCGCCCTGCAGGAGGCCTACGCCACCGGCGTGCCGCTGCTGGTGATCGCCAGCCAGGTGCCGCGCGACGGAATCGGCCTGCGCCGCGGCATGCTTCACCAACTCGACGACCAGCAGCGCAGCGCCCTCAACGTCACCAAGAGCACGGCCCTGGCCCGCAACGCCGGTCAGCTGCCCAGCCTGCTCGCCGACGCCTGGGCACTGGCCCGGTCCGCACCGGCAGGCCCGACGTGGGTGGAGATCCCGCAGGACGTACTGGAGGAGCCCACCGACGTGCCGGCGGTCGGCCCGGTCGGAGGTGCTGCCGTGCAACGCGCGCCTCGGTGGGATCTCGTCCGGGAAGCCGGGGCACTGCTGAACACCGCGCAACGGCCGGTGATCCTCGCGGGTGGCGGCGTGCGCCGGTCGTCCGGCGGTCCTCGTGCGCTGGTCGCGTTGGCCGAGACGCTGGACGCGCCCGTCGTGTCGACGGTCGGTGGGAAGGGCGCGATCCCCTTCGACCATCCACTTTCGGCCGGATCGTGGATCGAGGACCGTTACACCACCGAACTGCTCGAGGACGCCGACGTGCTGCTCGTCGTTGGCACCGCGATCGGCGAAGTGACCAGCAACTACTTCACGTTCGCGCCGCGCGGCCGGCTGATCCACATCGACGCCGAGGTCCGCGTGCTCGAAGCGAACCATCCCGCGCTGGCGATACACGCCGACGCCGCCACGGCGCTCGGAGCGCTCTCGGCCGAACCGCTGTCGGTGCGTCCGCGCGAATCCGGCGCGGGTGTGGCCGCGGATCTGCGAGAAGCGGTGCAGGGCAGGCTCGCCGGACAGGAGCTCGCCGCGGAACTCTCCCTCATGCGTGACCTGCGCGCAGCGACACCAGCTGCAGCGCATACCTTCTGGGACATGACGATCGCCGCCTACTGGGCATGGTCGGCATGGGACCCCTGCGACGGCGAGTTCCACTCGGCGCAGGGGGCCGGCGGACTCGGCTTCGCCTTCCCCGCCGCGGTGGCCGCGGCGATCGGCACGGGCACGCGGACACTGGCCGTCTCCGGTGACGGCGGCGCCATGTACTCGATCGCCGAACTCGCCACCGCCCGTCAGCACGACGCCGATGTGACGTGGCTGGTCGTCGACGACGGCGGGTACGGCATCCTGCGCGAGTACATGACCGGAGCGTTCGGCAAGGCCACCGCCACCGAACTCGCACGGCCGGACTTCGTCGCCCTCGCCGAGAGTTTCGGCGTGCCCGCACATCTGGCGATGCTCGACGACGTCGGCGAGATCGTCGCCGGCACCTTCACGACGCGCGGTCCCGCGGTCGTCGTCCTGCCCGCGCTGCTGCGGATGTTCGCTGCCACCTGAAACAGGAGTCCACCATGGGTAAGCCGCTCGACATCGCCATCATCGTCGTCTATCTGCTGGCCATGCTGGCATTCGGCTTCTGGGGCAAGACGAGGACCAAGGACTCGGCCGACTTCCTGGTAGCCGGCCGGCGCCTCGGGCCGACGCTCTACACCGGGACGATGGCCGCCGTCGTGCTCGGCGGGGCATCCACCGTCGGCGGTGTCGGACTCGGCTACGAATACGGCATCTCCGGCATGTGGCTCGTGGTCGCCATCTCGGTCGGCCTGCTGGCACTGAGCCTGTTCTTCGCCGGCCGGATCCAGCGACTGAAGGTGTACACCGTCGCGCAGATGCTGCGACTGCGCTACGGCATCGACGCCACCTCGGCGTCCGGGATCGTCATGGTCGCCTACACGTTGATGCTGTCGGTGACGTCGACCATCGCCTACGCCACGGTGTTCAACGTGCTGTTCGGCACCACTCGCACGGTGTCGGTCATCATCGGTGGGGTCACCGTGATGCTCTATTCGTCGATCGGCGGGATGTGGTCGATCACGCTCACCGACATGGTGCAGTTCATCCTCAAGACGATCGGCATCTTCGCCCTGCTGCTGCCCTTCACGCTCAGCAAGGCGGGCGGGTTCGACGGCATCCGCGAGCGGGCCGGCGACGCGGTGTTCGACCTCGGCGCCATCGGAATGCCGACCATCATTACGTTCTTCGTGGTGTACAGCTTCGGCATGCTGATCGGGCAGGACATCTGGCAACGGGTTTTCACCGCTCGATCGCCCGGCGTGGCCAAGTGGGGCGGCACGACGGCGGCCGCCTACTGCCTGCTGTACGGCGTCGCCGGCGCGGTGATCGGCATGGCGGCCTCGACGTTCCTGCCCGACGTCGAAGCCAGCGACGACGTGTACGCCCAGATCGCCGAATCCATCCTCCCGGTCGGCATCAGCCGGCTCGTGCTCGCCGCGGCCGTCGCCGCGATGATGTCGACGGCCTCGGGCGCCCTGATCGCCACCGCCACCGTTGCGCGCACCGATGTGACTCCGCTGCTGGCGAGGATGATCGGCCGTACACCGGCCGCCGAGGACGAGCGCCGGGACGACCTGCACTCCGACCGGCGCTACGTCGTCGTCTTCGGTGTCGTCGTGATCGTGATCGCCGCACTGCTCAACGACGTCGTCGCCGCCCTCACCATCGCCTACGACATCCTCGTCGGCGGGCTGCTGGTCGCGATTCTCGGCGGGTTCGTGTGGAAGCGGGCGACCGGAACCGGCGCACTGTGCTCGATGGCGGTGGGCACCGTCGTCACGCTCGGCACGATGTTCGTCGTCGGCGACGTCCTGGCCAACGAGCCGATCTACTACGGTCTGGCCGCCAGCCTGATCGCCTACGTCGCAGGCAGCCTGCTGACGAAGCGCACTCCGGCGGAGGTGCTGCAGGTGTGGGACGACCGGCTGGCCGGCCGCGACGGAACCGACCGGGAGCACGTCGGCACCTGAAAGCGCGCATTCGGCAGTGACGATGACGTCCATGTGTTATCGACAGATATGAGAACAGCATCGGTCGCCGCCATCGCCGCGTGCGCGGCGATGCTCAGCTCACCTGCGGCTCATGCGGACCGCGTCGAACCGGTTCCGGCGTACGGTTTCTACGACGTGTTCGTCGATTTCTCGAAGCAGACGTTCAACGGTGTGCCGACACCGATGGAGTCGAAGACGTTCCCGGTCGAGTTCAGCACCCACTGCGACGTGAACGGGTGTGTCATGCGGATGGACAACAGCGGCGACAAGGCCCGCAATCCGGGCGCTCCAGCACAATTCGAGTACCGCTGGAACAACGACCGGTGGGAGACCAGCGGCGAGCAGCCATACCTCTGCGAACGAACCGACCCGAACAGCGGAGTGCCGTCGCGGCGCTCGGACTATTGGATCCCGCAGCCGGACGGTAGTTTTCACGGTGAGCGCACACTCGCCGTCGGGGGAGCCGGCTGTCCGGGCGAGGGGCCGGGTACCCACTGGGTGCCGATCAGCATGACGCCGATCGACCCGCCGCCTCGCTAGGACGGGTTCCGCAGTCCGAAACGTGTCGGACCCCTCTGCGATGATGGGGTCATGTCTTCGAGCGCAACGTCTTTCGCTCGTTCGGTGAGGCCGAAGGATCGGTTGGCGGAGTTGTTCGAGGAGATCGCGGAGTTGTGCGGTCAGCGCAATGCGATCGATGGGCGGCTGGTGGAGATCGTCGCCGAGATCGACCGCGACGGGTTGTGGGGGATGACGGGTGCGCGGTCGGTGGCGGCGATGGTG
>NZ_JAUMSQ010000246.1:0-7354 GCF_030519285.1 Mycolicibacterium arseniciresistens | reverse complement strand
ATGCGATCGATGGGCGGCTGGTGGAGATCGTCGCCGAGATCGACCGCGACGGGTTGTGGGGGATGACGGGTGCGCGGTCGGTGGCGGCGATGGTGGCGTGGAAGACCGGCTCGTCACCGAGGAATGCTGAAATCGTGACCGCTGTCGCGCAGCGGTGGGAGGAATTGCCGCGCTGCACCCAACTCTTGCGCGAGGGTCGGGTGTCACTCGATCAGGTCGGGGTGATCGCCGAGAAGGCCGGGCCGGGGTCTGCTGCGCACTACGCCCAGTTGGTCACCGCCGCGACGGTGACCCAGTTGCGCACCGCGATCAAGCTCGAACCCCCGCCGCAACCGCAACCGCAACCGGAACCCGACCCCAAGCCCGAACCCGCACCGTCGTACAGCAAGACCTGCGACGACAAGGGCACCACCTATCGGATTTTCCTGCCGCGACTGGAGGCGGCCAAGCTCGACGCCGCCGTTCAGTCACACCTTGACGGGATGGTCGCCGACTGGAAGCGCGGCCACGCCGAGGGCGAGGTCGATGTCGATGTCGATGGCGAGGGTGACGGCCATGTCGATGTCGACGGTGACGGTGACGGCCACGGCGCAGACGGTCAGGTTCCGCCGATGCCCACGACGGTCGATGCGTTCATGAGTGTGGTCGAGGCCGGCTGGGACACCGAGGTGGCGCGGCGCCCGCACGGACACCGCACCACCGTGATCGCCCACGTCGACGTCAAGCAGAAGAGCGCGTCATTGCATCTGGGTCCGCTGCTCACCGATGCCGATCGCCAGTTCCTGCTGTGCGACGCCACCTTCGAGGTGTGGCTGGAACGCCACGGGCAGCTCATCGGGTCCGGGCGCGACACCCGCCAGATCAGCCGCCGGCTGCGCCGGGCGCTGGAGCACCGGGACCGCTGCTGCGTGGTGCCCGGATGTGGGGCCACCCGCGGATTGCACGCCCATCACATCCGGCACTGGGAGGACGGCGGCGCCACCGAACTGGAAAACCTGGTCCTGGTGTGCCCGTATCACCACCGGATGCATCATCGCGGCGGCATCACCATCACCGGACCCGCACAGCACCTCATCGTCACCGACAGCGATGGACGGCAATTGAGTCCGGCGTCACTGGCCCGACCCCCGACGAAACCGCCGCCCGATGTACCGCCCTGTCCCGGACCCACCGGCGAACGGGCCGACTGGTGGTGGTACCCACCGTTCGAGCCGAAACCGCCACCGGCGAACTAGCTGCAGACTGCGCCGGAGGATGGCCGGCCACTGAGCTGCCTCCCGCGGTGAATCACCGCAGGGCGGCGTCGAGCAATGTCTCGGCCGCCAAGCGTCCGTAGTCAGTGCGTCCGGGATCGTCGAAGACCATGGCCCGTCCTGCGACGCCGTCGGCGAGGATCGCCAACTGCTCGGCCAGCTGGTCGGGGGCGCTGGCACCCAGTTCCGCCAACAGCTCGGCGATCCGAGAGGTGAACTGCTGCTTGCGTTCCCGCGTGTAGGCGTGCGGCGGACTGTACGGGTCGGGAAATTCGGTTGCGGCCGCGGTGAACGGGCAGCCGCGCACCGGTCCATCGCCCCGATGGACGCGGAACAACGCCATGATCCGCTCATGCGCCGGCAGGTCGTCGCGGTCGAGCATGCTCTCCATTGTCAGCCCGGCGTCGGACAGGTGACGCAGATAGGCGACCACGAGATCCTCCTTGGCCGGGAAGTGGGCGTAGAGGGTGCGTTTGGACACCGGTGCCTCGGCGGCGATCTGTTCCATGGTCGTCGCGGTGATGCCCTGCGCCTCGAACAGCGTGGTGGCGGCGGCCAGGATGCGCTCCCTGCCGCCGCGGCCGCGAGGACTGTCCATGACCGAAGTATACGCCTGCGTTTACATCAAGGCGGATGGTCGGTACGCTCGGTGCCGAAGTAAACGATGCCGTGTACCTAGAGGAGTTCGATGTTGTCGACGACTGTGCTGACCGAATCCGTCGATCGGGTGATCCGCAGCCGGCGCGCCACCCGCGCGTTCCGGTCCGACGAAGTGCCCGGCGACACGATGCGGGCCGTGTTCGAGCTGGCCGGCCACGCCCCGTCGAACTCGAACACCCAGCCGTGGCGCGTGGAGGTGGTCAGCGGGGCGGCGCGGAATCGCCTCGCCGACGCGCTCGTCGCGGCCCACGCCGCCGGTGAGCAATCCGTCGACTTTCCCTACCGGGACGGTCTGTTCGACGGGGACCTGGCGACCCGGCGCACGCAGTTCGGCGCGCAGCTCTACGCAGCGCTGGGCATCGCCCGCGACGAGACCGATCTGCTCGACGGATACAACACCAAGAGCCTGCGCTTCTATGGCGCACCGCACGTCGCCATGTTGTTCGCCCCGGCCCAGACCGAGGCCCGCATCGCCGCCGATATGGGCATCTACGCCCAGACGCTGCTGCTGGCGATGGCCGCACACGGCATCGCTTCCTGCCCGCAGGCGTTGCTCACCTTCTACGCCGACACCGTCCGGGCCCAGCTGGGCGTGACCGACCGCAAGCTCCTGCTGGGCATCTCATTCGGGTACGCCGACAACTCGGCGCCGGTCAACACGGTCCGGGTGCCCCGGGCCGCGCTGGTGGAGACGACCCGCTTCCACCGCTGAGCGCCGGTAGATGGCGAACTAGCTGCAGACCGCGCCGGTGGCCGCGGAGCCGACCAGCTTGGTGTACTTGGCCAGCACGCCGGTCTTGTACACCGGGGGCAGCGGCTCGAATCCCGCCTTGCGCGACTCGAACTCGTCCTTGTCGACCAGCAGGTCGAGCGTGCCGTTCGCGACGTCGAGGCGGATCCGGTCGCCGTCCCTGACGAAGGCGATCGGACCGGCGTCGACGGCCTCGGGCGCGATGTGCCCGACGCACAGTCCCGTGGTTCCGCCGGAGAACCGGCCGTCGGTCATCAGCAGGACGTCCTTGCCCAGGCCCGCGCCCTTGATGGCGCCGGTGATGGCGAGCATCTCGCGCATCCCCGGCCCGCCCTTGGGTCCCTCGTAACGGATGACGACGACGTCACCGTGGGTGATGGTGCCGTCCTCCAGCGCGTCGAGCGCAGCCCGCTCCCGCTCGAAAACCCTTGCGGTGCCCTCGAACACATCGGAGTCGAAGCCGGCCGACTTCACCACGGCGCCCTCGGGCGCCAGCGACCCGTGCAGGATCGTGATGCCACCGGTCGGGTGGATCGGATTGTTCATCGCCCGCAGCACCTTGCCGTCGGGGTCGGGCGGCTCGATGTGGGCGAGGTTCTCGGCCATGGTCCGGCCCGTCACCGTGAGGCAGTCTCCGTGCAGCAGACCGGCGTCCAACAGCGCCTTCATCACCACGGGCACGCCGCCGATCTCGTCGACGTGCTTCATCACGTGGCGGCCGAACGGCTTGACGTCGGCGAGGTGCGGCACCCGCTGCCCCACGCGGGTGAAGTCCTCGAGCGTGAGCTTCACGTTGGCCTCCCACGCGATGGCCAGCAGGTGCAGCACGGCGTTGGTGGAGCCGCCGAACGCCATCACGACGGCGATCGCGTTCTCGAACGCCTCCTTGGTGAGGATGTCGCGGGCGGTGATCCCGCGGCGCAGCATCTCGACCACCGCCTCACCGGACTTGCGCGCGTACTCGTCGCGGCGCTTGTCGATCGCCACCGGGGATGCGCTGCCCGGCAGCGACAGGCCAAGCGCCTCGGCGGCCGACGCCATGGTGTTGGCGGTGTACATGCCGCCGCACGCGCCCTCACCGGGACAGATGGCGCGCTCGATGATGTCGACGTCCTCGCGGGACATCAGCCCGCGCGCGCACGCCCCGACCGCCTCGAAGGCGTCGATGATCGTGACTTCCCTCTCGGTGCCGTCGGTCATCTTCGCGACGCCCGGCATGATCGAGCCGTTGTAGAGGAAGACGTTCGCCAGGTCGAGCCGGGCGGCGGCCATCAGCATGCCGGGGATCGACTTGTCGCAGCCGGCCAGCAGCACCGTGCCGTCGAGGCGCTCGGCCTGCACCACGGTTTCGACGCTGTCGGCGATCACCTCGCGCGAGACGAGTGAGAAGTGCATGCCCTCGTGGCCCATCGAGATGCCGTCGGACACCGAGATGGTGCCGAACTCCAGCGGATATCCGCCCCCGGCGTGCACGCCACCCTTGACCGCCTGCGCCAGCCGCTGCAGCGACATGTTGCACGGGGTGATCTCGTTCCATGACGAGCCGACACCGATCTGCGGTTTGGCCCAGTCGTCGTCACCCATGCCTACGGCGCGCAGCATCCCGCGGGCGGCGGTCTTCTCGAGGCCGTCGGTGACGTCGCGGCTGCGCGGCTTGATGTCGACGGCCGATGAGCCGCTTGCGCGAAGAGCGTTGGTCGAATCGGATGGAGCATCTGAGGGCATCCGTCGATTATGCGCCTGGCGTTTCGCCCGGCCAAACCGTTATAGATACCCCCATGGGGTACCTGTAGGGTGGTGTCATGACGAAGTTCACCGCACGCGGCGCCGCGATTCTGGCCGCACTCGCCACGGCCCTGTTCCTATCCTCGTGTACCAGCCAGGAGTCCGGGAACGCCACCGATGACCGCACGGAACCCCAGCGCAGCGAGACCCAGGACAGTGCCGGGCAGGCGGCGCACAACCCCGACGACGTGGCGTTCGCGACGCAGATGATGCCGCACCACAAGCAGGCCCTCGGGCTCACCGACCTGGCGCGCGACCGGTCCACCGACCCCGCGCTGCTCGAACTGGCCGCAGGTATCGCCGCCGTTCAGGGTCCGGAGATGGGGCAGCTGGCCGACATGCTGCGCGGCTGGGGCGAGAACCCTGACGCAGACATGGGTCAGGGCGCCCACTCGTCGATGTCCGGAATGGTCGACGACGCCACGCTCTCGCGGTTGCGCTCGCTCAGCGGCAAAGAATTCGACACACTGTGGCTGGAGTCGATGATCAGCCACCACCAGGGTGCGGTCGAGATGGCCAAGGCCGAGCTGGCCAACGGACAGGACGCCGGGGCCAAGGAGATGGCGCAGAACATCGTGGACACGCAGCAGGCGGAGATCGACCGGATGAGACAGATGCTGGGAGGCGGCTAGACACGATGGGCAAAGGACGTCAGTGTGAGCACTGAGGGCGTCGAAACGGCCGGCGCGCACGGCTATTCGGGTCAGAAGGACAACTACGCGAAGCGGCTGCGGCGGATCGAGGGCCAGGTCAGGGGCATCGCGAAGATGATCGACGAGGACAAGTACTGCATCGACATCCTCACCCAGATCAGCGCCGTCAACAGCGCGCTGCAGTCGGTGGCGCTCGGCCTGCTCGACGAGCACCTCGGCCACTGCGTCACCCAGGCGGTGGCCGAGGGCGGCGAGGAGGCCGACGCGAAACTCGCCGAGGCCTCGGCGGCCATCGCTCGGCTGGTCCGCTCCTAGCAGCCGGTCAGGACCCGAGTTCGCGTTCCAGGCGCTCGACCTTCGCGGTCAGCTGACCCGTGAAGCCGGGCCGGATGTCGGCCTTGAGCACCAGGCTCACCCGGGGCGCCACCGCGGCGACGGCCTCGACGGCCTGCTTCACCACGGCCATCACGTCATCCCAGTCGCCTTCAACGTTGGTGAACATCGCATTCGTCTCGTTCGGCAGCCCCGACGCGCGCACCACGCGGATCGCCTCGGCCACCGCCTCCCGCACGCCCCCGGACTCGTCACCGCCGGACGGACTCACACTGAACGCCACGATCATCGGCTCAGCCTGACACACTGCTGACGTGATCGACGTCGTGCTGATGCCCGCCACGGTGGAGCACCTCACCGCCCTGCGTGCCGACCGCAACGCCTTCGGCGAACTGCTGGGCGCCGACGTCCCCGAAGGCTGGCCCGAGTTCCCGGAGTCGGTCGAGTTCACCATCGCCAAGCTCACCGAGCACCCGCACCAGGCGGACTGGTGGATGCACTTCTTCCTCGCCGACAACGGCGCGCTACTCGTCGGATCCGGCGGGTTCGTCGGGCCGCCGTACAACGGTGTGGTCGAGATCGGCTACGAGATCGCCCCCGAGTTCCGCGGACGGGGCCTGGCGACGGCGGCCGCCAGAGCGATGATCGGCAAGGCGAAGGCCAGCAGCAACCGGCTCTCCATGATCGTCGCGCACACGCTGCCCGACCACAACGCCTCGACCAGCGTGCTCCGCCGGCTCGGTTTCCGGCACGCCGGCGAGGTCGAGGACCCCGACGAGGGCACCGTCTGGCGGTGGGAGTTGCCGGTGGACCCAGCTACTGCTGGCTGAAACCGGTCGGCCGCACCACCACGATCACCCGGTCCTGCGCATCGGCGGGCGGCTCGGTCAGCGGACCGCTGTACCGATCGTTGAGGTGCAGGTAGAACGCCCCGGTCGGGTCCGGCACGATCTCCTCGACCACGCCGCGCACCTCGAGATAGCGGTACGGGTTGTTTGGATCGCTGATCGACATCGCCACCGCGGGCTGGGCGGCGATGTTTCGGTACTTCTGCCGTTTCGTGGTGTGGGTGAAGCGCAGCAGTTCCCCGTCCCACGCGAACCACATCGGATTGACCTGCGGCGTGCCGTCCGGACGGACCGTCGCCAGATGGCCGTACAGCGGTAGATCGAGCAGGTGCTCGTAACCGTCGGGAACTTCGACCTTCGGTGTCGCGTCGAAACTGACCATCACGATCCTCTCTCGATTGGGCGGCGATCCGTCACCTCAGCAATTCGCGCCGCCGTTGCGGTATTCCCCGTCACTACCGTGACCAACGCCGCCATGACTGTCGACATCCGCCACCCGACGCCCACCGCCGCGTGGACACCCCGCACCGCCACTTCGCTCGCGGTGCTGGCCGCGGCTGCCTTCACCTACGTCACCGCGGAGATCCTTCCGGTCGCGGCGCTACCCGCGATCGCGTCCGATCTCGACGTCAGCGCGGCCCTTGTCGGCACTCTGCTCGCCGGCTACGCACTTGTCGCCGCGGTGACCACCGTCCCGCTGGTGCGCTGGACCTCGCACTGGCCCCGACGACGCACCCTACTGGTCACCCTGGTGTGTCTGGCCTCCTCCCAGCTCATCTGCGCGACGGCGCCGAACTTCGCGGTGTTGGCGGGCGGGCGGGTGCTGTGCGCGCTCACCCACGGGCTGATGTGGTCGGTGATCGCTCCCGTCGCGGCCCGCCTGGTGCCCGCCGACCACGCCGGACGTGCGACCGCCGCGGTGTACAGCGGTACGGCTCTGGCACTTGTTGTGGGCAATCCGCTCACCGCGGCGATCAGCGAGCTGTCGGGCTGGCGGGTCGCGGCGCTGATGGTCGCCGCCGCGGCGACGGCCGTCCTCCTCGCCGCACGCGCCGTCCTGCCCCCGCTGCC
>NZ_JAUMSQ010000245.1:0-13240 GCF_030519285.1 Mycolicibacterium arseniciresistens | reverse complement strand
TGCGGGTGCCACCGCGCACCCCGTGCCCGCCGGGTCATAGCACCCGGGCGGACCGCCGGCCGGGAACATCGAGGTCGCGGAGGCGACCGGAGCGACGGCGATCGCGGCGCCCGCCACGATCACCGGGAGACTCATTTTCAGCTGCGTCAACATGGCGCGGCTGTACCACGTCTGACTCGGTTCAAACCCATCGAACAGAACTTCTACGGCAGCTCGAAGTGCTGGTAGTCCTTGTGGCGTCGCCAGTACCCGCCCCAGGCCCAGCCGCGGTCGGTGAACGCGCGCACCGCCGGGTCGCCGTCGTGCAGCACGCCGGGGTCGGTGCGGCCCCGGTCCCGATAGGCTCCGGCGTTCGCCGGCTCGAACGCGCCGTCGCGGCGGACATACGGGTTGAACAGCGGATTGATGTCGACGGCGCGGCCGTACGCATGCGGCGACCAGCGCCCGGTGCCGGGGATGTCGCGGCAGTTGAACGCCGAGGAATTGTTGTCGGCCATCGACAGCTGATCGTCGGCGCCGGGGTAGCGGGCGGCGGTCTGCATCCGGGCGATCGGGTAGCGCAGCTGCTCGAGTTGTTCGAACACCGCGATGACGTCGGCGACGACGTCCTGATGGACCACCAGCTCACCGCTGTGGGTCCGGTCGTCCAGCCCGACGAACTCGAGTTCGACCCGCCGCAGAGCCTCCGGCCCGACGGGACACCCCGGCCGCCACGTCGCGCCGAGTTCGGTGGCGGTGACCGGGTGCACGGTGGCCGCCGCGGCCGGTGTCGCGAAGACCAGCGAGACCGCCAGGGTCACCGCCGCGGCCGGCGCGGTGAGACGGGTGCGGCGGCGTTCGGCGATCGGACCTGCCCTCCTGATCGGTGGCGTCGAGGCTACCCGCGCACTTCCTGTCAGGCGTTGCAGTGAACGCGTCCGTCGATAAAATTGACGGCAGCTCCGCCTCCATGACGCAACGACTCGACATTCGAGAGTGGGGGATCAGCAGGCATGGCACCGTTGAGAACCGGCGAGGGACTGCCCGACGTCGTCGTCACCGCCGTCGCCTCCACCACGGCGCTCGCCGCCGACGCGGAGGAGACCTGGAAACTGCTGCAGCAGGGCGGCAGCGGCATCCGCGCCCTGGACAGCTGGTTCGTCGGCGAGCTCGACTCGCCGGTCCGCATCGGCGGCCAGCTCGTCGAGGACTTCGACGAGCACCTCAATCGCGTCGAACTGCGCCGGCTGTCCTACATGCAGAAGATGTCGACCGTGCTGAGCCGCCGGCTGTGGCAGACCGCCGGATCGCCCGAGGTGGATGTGCGGCGCCTGCTGGTCTCGGTGGGATTGGCGCTGGGTTCGACCGAGGAGATCCTGCACGCGTACGAGGAGTGGCGGGTCAAGGGCATGCGGGCGGTGTCGCCGCTGGCGGTGCAGATGTTCATGCCCAACGCCCCGGCGGCGGCCGTCGGACTCGACCACAAAGCCAAGGCCGGGATCATCTCGCCGCTGATGGCCGACGCGTCGGGCGCAGGCGCCATCGCCCAGGCGTGGCGGCACATCATCCTCGGCGAGGCCGACGTCGCGATCTGCGGGGGAGTGGAGACGAGGATCGAAGCCGTTCCCGTCGCGGCGTTCGCGTCGGCGGGCATGCTCTCGACCGACAACGACGACCCGGCCGGCGCGTGCCGGCCGTTCGCGAAGAACCGCAACGGCACGGTGCTCGCCGAGGGCGGCGCGCTGCTGCTCATCGAGACCGAGGAGCACGCCAGGGCCCGGGGAGTCACACCGCTGGCCCGGCTGATGGGCGTCGGGATGACGGCGGACAGCTTCGACGCCATCCGTCACGACCCGACCGGCGAGGTCGCCGGTGACGCGATGGCCCGTGCCATCGACCTTGCGGGCCTGGTCCCGTCGGACATCGACCACGTCAACGCCCACGCCTGCGGGACGATCGACGGTGACCTCGCGGAGGCGTGTGCCATCCGACGCGCGCTGGGCGACCATGCTCCCGCGGTCTACGCGCCGAAGGCCGCGCTGGGCCATTCGCTGGGCGCGGCGGGCGCCGTCGAGGCGGTGCTCACGGTGCAGGCGCTGCGCGACGGAGTCATCCCGCCGACCCGCAACCACGAGCAGGTCGACCACGAGATCGGTCTCGACGTCGTCACCGGCGCACCGCGCGAGGGCGACTACCGCTACGCGGTGAGCAACTCGTTCGGTTTCGGCGGTTTCAACACGGCACTGGTGTTCGGCGCGATCTGAGCCGCCGAATCGGGTAATCCCGATGACATGGTGATCACATGACCGATGAGCAGAGCAGTCCCGTCGTCGTCGTCACCGGCGCAAACGGATTCGTCGGCGCACGCACCTGTGCAGCGCTCGCCGAACGCGGCGCGACCGTGCGCGCGGTGGTCCGCCGGGCAGGCGCCGCGCCGGCGATCGACGGGGTCGAGGAACGGGTCGGGGACTTCGGCGATCCCGACTTCGCGGCCGAGGTGGTCACCGGCGCGAGCGCCGTCGTCACCACCGTGCACCCAATGGGCACCGACCGCGACACCCAGCACCGGGTGGGTGTCGAGGGGACGCCGGTGATCGCCCGGGCGGCCCGTGACGCGGGCGTCGGCCGCCTCGTGCACATGTCGACCGCAGCGGTCTACGACCGGTCGCCGGGCGTCGGCGACGTCGATGAGTCGGCGGCATTGGTCGGCGACGACGCAGGCGACTATCCGGTCACCAAGCGCGACACCGACGCCGCGCTCGCCGAGGTCGACGGCATCACCCGGGTGCTGGTGCGACCACCGGCCATCCTCGGGCCCGGCGAGAGCTCCATCTGGAACACCCTGCGCCCGAACGACATCGCGAAGGACGAGTCCGCGCGCCGCACGGTCCCGGACAAGTCGTTCGCGTGGGTGCACGTCGACGACCTGGCAGCACTGCTCGCCGACCTCGCCACCGGCCGCATCGCGGCCGCCGACGATCCCGAACACGGGCCGGTGGACGGCGGGTGCACGGCGGTCAACGCCGCCGGCGGACCCGCCACCCAACGCGACTACTTCGGCACCGTCACCGAAGCGATTGGCGTCGAGCCGGCGTGGCAGGACGGACCCGCGTGGACCGGACAGATCGTCGCCGACCGGGCCCGCCGATGGGGGTGGACCCAGCGCGTCACGCTAGGGCAGGCCCTCGACGAACTCCGAAGCGGACTCGAGGCCTCGTCGCCCGGACCGACTACTTGACGAGCGTGAACTGCCCGACGTAGCTGACGTTGCGGTTGAAGAAGTCAGAGCAACCGAGCAGGTACTTCATGTAGCGGTCGTAGACCTCCTCGGAGGTCACCGCGATCGCCTCGTCACGGTTGGCCTCCAGCGCCTTGGCCCAGGTGTCGAGGGTGCGCACGTAGTCGGGCGTCAGGTCGTCGCGCTTCTCCACGGAAAAGCCTGCGGCGCCGGAGTATTCGACGACGTCCTCGTCGCACGGCACCGACCCGCCGGGGAAGATCTCCTTTGCGATGAACTTCATGAACCGCAGATCGCTCATGGTGATCGGGATGCCCATCTCCGGCCAGCGCTTGAGCGGGTGTCCCATGATCGTCTGCAGCACCATCCGGCCGTCGGCGGGCATGCTGCGGTAGCACAGGTCGAAGAAGGCTTTGTAGCGCTCCTTCGGGAAGGCTTCGAACGCCTCGATGCTGACGATGCGGTCGACGGGCGCGTCGAACTCCTCCCAGCCGCGCAGCAGCACCCGCCGCGACCGGTCGGTGTCGATCTCGTCGAGGATCTGCTGGCTGAGCGCGCGCTGATTGTGGCTCAGTGTCAGGCCGATGACGTTGACGTCGTGCTTCTCGACGGCGCGCTTCATCATGGCGCCCCAGCCGCTGCCCACGTCGAGCAGCGTCATGCCGGGCTCCAGGCCGAGCTTGCCCAGCGCGAGGTCGATCTTGGCCAGCTGTGCTTCCTCGAGCGTCATGTCCGCACGCTCGAAGTAGGCCGAACTGTACGTCCGTGTGGGGTCCTGCCACAGCCCGAAGAATTCGTTCGAGATGTCGTAGTGCGCCTGGACGTCCTCGTATGCGACCTTCATGTTCGAGCCCCCCGACCCGCTGTTCGTCACTCCGCCGTCCTCCATTCTCAAGATCATGACCTGTGTATAGCCCAACTTGCCTAGATCTGCTAAGCGGGCGCCTTCTCCAGGGTGAACTGAGCGACGTCGGTGTAGCCCTCGCGGAACAGGTCGGCACAGCCGTCGAGGTACTTGAGGAACCGCTCGTAGATCTCTTCGTTGGTAATCGCGATGGCCTCGTCCTTCTTGGACTCGAGGTTGCGCGCCCAGGTGTCGAGGGTCTTCACGTAGTGCGGCTGCAGGTGCTGCTCGCGGGTGACCGTGTAGCCGGCCTTGACCGCGTGCTCCTTGACCATCGACGCCAGCGGCAGACGGCCGCCGGGATAGATGTAGTCCATGATGAATTTGATGAACCGCACGCGGGACATCGTCAGCGGCAGGCCCTTGGCCTTGATCTCCTCATCCTCCGGGATGATGATCGTGTGCAGCATCTGCACGCCGTCCTCGGGCAGCCAGTCGTAGGTCTTCTTGAAGTAGTCGTCGTACTTGTTGAAGCCGAAGTGCTCGAACGCGCCGATCGAGACGATCCGGTCCACCGAGCCGCTGAAGTCCTCCCACGGCTGCAGGCGGACCTCCATGTTGCGCTTGCTGGTGGAGTTCGCGAACCAGTGGTTCTCGATGTGCTGCTTCTGGTTCTCCGACAGCGTCAGGCCGATGACGTTCACGTCGTACTTCTCGACGGCGCGCATGATCGTCGCGCCCCAGCCGCAGCCGATGTCGAGCAGCGTCATGCCGGGCTGCAGGCCCAGCTTGCCCAGCGAGAGGTCGATCTTGGCCATCTGGGCCTGCTCGAGGGTGTAGTCGTCCTTCTCGAAGTAGGCGCAGCTGTAGACCTGGTTGGGGTCCTGCCAGAGCTTGAAGAACTCGTTCGAGATGTCGTAGTGGAACTGCACTTCCTTCTTGTCCGAGCCGCGGGTCTGCGACGCGGACTTGGACAGCCACTTCGATTCGGCCTTGGGCTTTGCGCTGGTGGTGTCTGCCACGGGGGCGTCCTCTCGGTACTGGTGATCGGTACTCATGGTCGCGATGTCTTCTGCTTCCACACTTGGCTGCGACGATACGCCAGCGCAGGGCGGGTGGTTTCGCCTGTCACCAGCGCAGCAGTGCATCCGACTGGGTTGACGCACGGAACAATTGGGCCTCGGAAGGCAATTCGCGCCGCGGCGTGACCGCAGTCCGGCAAGGCCGTCGGGCGTGTCATGGCGGTCGCCCAGCACGCGGTGTGCGCGGGCGGTTTCCCGCGATATTGACGCTCCGGCTCAACACACTGGCAAACGTGCGGTAGGTTCGGTCGACACACCGATTGGACGCTGGGGAGTTGACCGGTGGAAGCAAGACCATTCGGGCACTACCAGCTGCAGAAGCTGATCGGCCGGGGCGGGATGGGCGAGGTCTACCAGGCCTTCGACACCAGGACCGACCGCGTCGTCGCGGTCAAGGTGCTGCCGCCGCATCTGGCCGAGGACGTCACCTTCCAGCAGCGCTTCCGCCGTGAGTCGCAGGCCGCCGCGGGCGTGAACGATCCGCACGTCGTGCCGATCCACGGATTCGGCGAGATCGACGGCCGGTTGTACCTCGACATGCGGCTGATCGACGGCCGCAACCTCGGCACCATGCTGGGTGAGAGCGACAAGCCGCTGGACCCGGGGTTCGCGGTGACGATCGTCGAGCAGGTGGCCTGTGCACTCGACGCCGCGCACGAGTCGGACCTCATCCACCGTGACGTGAAGCCGTCGAACATCCTGATCACCGATCGCGATTTCGTGTATCTGATCGACTTCGGTCTGGCGCGATCGGCGGGCGAGTCGGGGATGACGACGGCGGGCAGCACGCTGGGCACGCTGGCCTACATGGCGCCCGAGCGGTTCGAGGGCGGCAAGATCGACTCCCGCGTCGACGTCTACGCGCTGGCGTGCGTGCTCTACGAGTGCCTGACGGGTTCGCGGCCCTATCCCGCCGACAGCCTGGAGCAGCAGATCGCCGGGCACATGGTGTCGCCGGTGCCGAAACCGTCGGCGATCGATCCGCGGCTCGCGGCGTTCGACGACGTGATCGCCAAGGGGATGGCGAAGAAGCCGGCCAAGCGCTTCCAGACCGCCGGTGAGCTGGCGGCGGCGGCGCGCACGGCGCTGAGTGTGCCGGTGCGCACCACACGGTCCGGCAGGCATGCGGCACGGCGGCCTGCGACGGCGCGGCGACCGGTCGTGCCGCGGCGCAATGTGTCCAAGCGGGTGCTTGCGGTGACGAGCGCGCTGGTGCTGGTCGCGGCCGCAGGGACCTTCGGGGTGTGGCAGTGGCGGGGGTCGTCGAACGAGGCGCGGCCGGCCAGTGTCGCCGAGCCGACGGTGCCACCCGGACCGCAGCTGGGCGCCGTGCCGGAGATCGCGGCGACGGTGCCCGACGACATCAAGTCGACGGGCCGTTTGGTGATCGGCGTGAACACGCCGTATGCGCCGATGGAGTTCAAGAACGCCGACGGGCAGATCGTCGGCTTCGACGTCGACCTGATGAACGCGGTCGCCCGGGTGCTGGGCCTGGTGCCGGATTACCGGGACACCGCCTTCGAGAGCATCATCCCGTCGGTGCAGGGCGGCAGTTTCAACGTCGGCATGTCGGCGCTCACCGACACGACCGACCGTGAGCAGATGGTCGACTTCGTGACGTACCTGCAGGCGGGCACGCTGTGGGCGCAGCGGCCGCAGTCGTTCCTCGATCCGCGTTCGGCGTGCGGGCTGCGGGTCGCGGTGGCGTTCGGGACGCTGCAGGAGACCAAGGAGATCCCGAGAAAGAGCGACGAGTGTGTCGCGGCGGGGCTGCCGGGGATCGAGAAGGTCGTCTACACCAGCCAGGACGAGGTGACGGCGGCACTGGTGAAGGGCGAGGTCGACGCGATGTCGGCGGACTCTCCGGTGACGGGCTTCGCGATCAAGCTCAGCCGGGGCGACCTGGAGGCGGCCGGTGACGTGTTCGACTCGGCGCCCTACGGCTGGCCGGTCGCGAAGGACTCGAAACTCGGGGAGTCACTACGACTGGCGCTCGAGCACCTGATCGGCACCGGCGAATACCGCGCGATCGCGACGATCTGGGGTGTCGAGCGGGGGATGATCACCCAGCCGGTGGTCAACGGCGCGAGCGGCTGACCACCGCCGGGCGGGAGACGCTCTGCGTCAGCGCTTCTTGTTGTCGAACAGCGCTTCGGCCGAGGAGGCTGCGCGTGCCGCCTTGTCGTGCTTGGCCGCGCGTTTCTCCTTGAGCGACTTGCCGGACTTCTTGGTCATGGCTTGTCGGGGTGACTTGTCAGACATGGTCGGCCCTTTGTTCTGGGGGCCTGAGTGGTCCCGATCATTTGACCGTACCCCCCGAACGGGCCGATGGGGCCCCGGACACCGGGCCGGTTTCACCGGCGACCGCGCTCACCGCCGCAGCGGCGCCGCCGCTTCGAACGCGGCGGCCTTGCCCGACGACTGCCACACCAGCCAGCGCTCCCACCGCCGCAGATTCCAGCGCTGCCACCGCCGATCGAGGGCGGGTGAGACGCGGCGCGCGACCTCGAGGGCGACGATCAACGGGAAACGCAGCAGCAGCAACGCGATTCCAGGCAGCACCGACGGCAGCCGGTAGCGCGACCGGTTCCACGGCAGCATGTACAGCCCGAGGTATCCGGCCTGCACGCGGTAGTGGTAGTGCGCCCGAATCCGCTGCAGGCCTGTGTGAGTCGGCTTGGGGGCGAATGCCGGGACGAACGACTCGACGAGTTCGGTTCCGTTGTCGGCACTGTCGTAACTGCGGGCGGCGTCGGCCATGAACAGGATCCGCCAGGCGTCGGCGACGGTCTCGGGGAAGTAGCCGTCGCAGCGCACCCCCACCAGGTGTCCGCAGTACCGGTTGAAGTGCAGCACGGCCCGCATCTCGCGGGGCGTGGTGAGGTGGCCGAGCAGGAACAGCCCGAACGCGGGCGCGACGCTGCCGCCCAGCAGGGTCAGCAGCATCGCCGACTGGCTGATCGGCAGGCCCCAGCGTTCGGCGTTCCACTCCGGATGCTTGCGAACCCGGTCCCGCACGCTGACGTGCATGATGCGCACGTGCAGAGAGATGTTGCGGCCCAACGATCCCGGGGTCAGGATGGCGCCCGGCCGGCACACCTCGATCCACCACCGCGACGTCTCGAGATACCGGTGCAGGGCGCGGTCACCGGCGTAGCCGCCTGACAGCGACAACGGCACCGCGAGCCAGCCCTCGGTGTAGGTGTCGTTGGTGCCGGCGTTGCCGAGCGCGCCCAGTGCGTAGGCCCAGCGGCGCCACACCGCCGCGCCCTCCTCGACGAGGTCCGGGTCGGCCCAGTCGGGGAGGCGCTCGAATTCGTCGAACAGTGCGCGCATCGACGCGGGAGCCTCGGGCACCCGGTCGATGCCGTCGCGCTGGGCCCGCTCGACCAGGTCGCGTGCCTTCCTGGCGCCCAGCTCGCCGTGGTAGGTCTCGGCGACGAAGCGTTCGGCGACCGGGTCGCCCTCGTTCAGCCCGGCGATGAACCTGTCGGCTGTCGCATCCGGCGGCAGGAGGTCGAACCCGGTGAGCCGCCGTACGCGGTTCCGCAGCCGGAGCCGGCCGCCGTCGGCGGGCGGATAGCGGAACGCGCTCGGGCCGGTCACGATGCTCGGCGGCCCTGACCTTCGAACGGATTCCACGACTCGCTGTTTCGCATCACGTGGAGGTAGTAGGCGTAGTTCGCGGTGCTCATCGCGATCGCGGGCACGACGAAGTTGATGGCACGGTCCACCAGCTCGGGCAGCTCGACTCCGTAGGCGAGCGCCCCCAGCGCCACTCCGATGCCCAGCAGCGTCAGCCCCTTGCGCCAGATGCCCTTGATGAAGAAGTAGATCGGCCCGAACAGGAACGCCAGGAAGTTGGTGCCGATGCGCAGCTTGGTGCCGAACGGCAACGCGCGGTAGGCCTCGCGCCCCTGCGGCGTTGACGTCGGCCCGTGGGCGTGAAAGAACGCGAACCGGGGCTGCCAGGCCTGCGGCAGGTCGGCGAAGTCGGGCGGGGTGGCCATGGCTGGCAAGTCTAGGGCCGCGGCTCGCGTGCGCCGCGCACGCTTCTACTGCTGCGGGGGGATCAGCACCGTGTAGAGGTCGGTGATGACGCCGTCCTTGACCAGGGCGGCGTCGAAGCCGGCCATCGCGACGTTCCCGTCGGCGGTGACCAGTTGCCACGCCAGGTGGCCGAAGCCGGGGAGTGCGTGCACCGGGCCGGCGGAGACGAACTGGAGGTCACCGAGGTTGCTCTGCAGCGCAACGCATTTGGCTTCGAGCGCGTCACGGCCGGTGCTGACGCCGTCCTCGTCGGTCCAGCGGACGTCGGCGGCGTAGGTGCGCTCGATCGCCGCGCGCCGGCTCGTCTCGTCGCGTTCGTTGAACACCTCGAGCAGGTTGGCGATCATCAGCTCGTCGACGGATGAGGGCATGGGGTACTCCTTCGAGTGGGCAGGGTGAGGCTCAGAGGTCGCCGATGTGGTCGGGGACGTCGACGGCGTGCTGCTGCAAGATGTCCAGCGCCACCAGCGCGAGCGTCGACTCGTGCGTCGCGGCCAGCACCACCGGCGCGGCGCAGCCGTCCTGGTGGGCCAGCATCCAGTTGCGCGCGGTGACGCACCAGCGGTCGCCCGGGCTGAGGCCGGGGAAGCGGAACTCCGGTCGCGGCGTCGACAGGTCGTTGCCGATGGACATCTGATGGTCGAGGAACTCGCGGCTCATCACCGCGCAGATGGTGTGCACGCCGACGTCTTCCGGGCCGGTGCTGCAGCAGCCGTCCCGGAAGAATCCGGTCATCGGGTCGGTGCTGCATTCCTGCAGCGGGCCGCCGAGAACGTTGCGATCGGTCACGTCAGCGGGCCGGTGTCAGCCGGATGACGGCGATGCCGAGGCGTTGCGCGGCTTCGGTGAACTCCTGCAGCGAGGGGACCTCGTCACCGGGGAACTTCAGGCCCATCGTGCGCTGTGCCTTCTTGGCGCCGTAGGACTGGGCGGCGCGGTGCACCAGGTCGGCGACGGCGGAGGTCTCGGTGATCAGCTGGCCCTGCATGGCGGTCGTCTTGCCGCCGTAGGAGACGTCGGCGGGAGCGCCGTCGCGGAAGTTGTGCTTCCAGCCGGCCTCGAGGATCACGTAGAGGTCGCCGTCGATGTGGTGGGCGCTGACCGGGACGGCGAAGCGCCTGCCGGTCTTGCGGCCGTTGAACCCGACGAGCATGAACTCCTTGAGCGCGGCGCCGAGCGGGGAGCGCAGCGCCAGCCGGAGGCCGCGGTTGACGACGTTGAGGACGGCTTGCGGCGGGTGGGCGACGTCGATCGCTTCGGGCATGGAGTCACGGTACGACCGATCGGCGCCGGCGGCGATTGTTCGGACGACTCAGCTCGACCGCACCGGGTGCGGATACTCCTTCTCGCGGTCCTGGAACGCCAGGATCGCGGGGTTCTGCACAACGCCGTCGCGGATCTCGATGGCGCGGCGGATCGTCGCGCTGTCGGCCCAGGCGTCGGGTCCGGCGAGCACCGTGTCCAGGTGTGGCAGCAGGGCCTCGCTGATCTCCCAGGTCGCCGAGTTCCACAGGTAGGACGGGCTGTGGTCGACGGCGTAGTACAGCAGCCGGTCGCCCATCTCGAGGATCGGATCGGCGAACGAGGTGGGTTGGGCCCAGGAGAACCCCATGCCCGCGTCGCAGGAGACGTCGATGATGAGGCTGCCGGGCGCGAACGACGGCAGGTCGTCCTCGGTGACGAAGACCAGTGGCTTCTCGGGATTCTGGAGCACGCAGTTGACGACGATGTCGTTGTCGGCGAGGAACCGGGCGACCGGGATCTCGCCGTGCTCGGGGGTGTCGGCCCAGGTGTGGCTCGGGTCGTTCTCGTCCTGGCCCATCTGGACGATCTGGGTGCCCGGGATGGGGGAGCCTACGGCGGCGACCTCGCGGGTGGTGAGGACGCGCACGCCGTCGACGCCGTGGGCGTTGAGTGCGGTGACCGCGCCGCGGGCGGTGGCGCCGAAGCCGATGACGGTGGCCTGCAGCCGCCGGCCGTAGGTGCCGGTGACACCGGCGAGCGCCATGGCGTGCAGCACCGAGCAGTAGCCGGCGAGCTCGTTGTTCTTGTGAAAGACGTGCAGCCCGAATCCGCCGTCGGCCTGCCAGTGGTTCATCGCCTCGAAGGCGATCAGCGTCTGTGTGCGGTCGATGGCGATCTGGGTGAGCGCGGTGTCCTGGACGCAGTGCGGCCAGCCGAGGACGATGGCGCCGTCGGCGAACTCCGCGAGATCCTCGGCCTGCACCTTGGGCAGCAGGATGATGTCGCATTCAGCGACGATCTCCTCGCGGCTCTTGACGCCGCCCACCAGTTCGGCGAGTTCGGCTTCGGTGGCGCCGAATTCCTCGCCGTAGCCGCGCTCGAGCACGATGCGGGCCCGGAGTTCGGGTTCGATCCGGCTCAGGTGCGCTGGGTGAAGGGGTAACCGGCGCTCGTCGGGCTTACGGGAATGGGCCAGCACGCCGAGTGAAAGTTGTTGTTGGCCCATGCCGTTACCCTACCCCGCAGCGGAAACAGGCGTAGCGTCGTGGTAACGGGCAGCTCGATCTCGAGCGAATCCGTCCGGCTACGAGAGAAGTCCGATGACTTCGCCCACCGTGTGTCATGCGTCCTGATTCGCCGACGACACGATTCTGAGACTCCGCGTGTGCCTGTTGTTGCGTTGTGCGCGTGTGTGATTGACCCATTCCCGCCCGGACGGCCCGTACGCCGCCGGCTGATCCGGAGGTTCACCCCATGACCGTGAAAGTGACGCTGCCAGACGGCGCGACCGACAAGTACATGCGTTTCGGCGACGCGTACGTCAAGCATCACGACGGCACGCTGGACATCTGTCGCACGGGGGCGAAGCCGATGTCGTATGCCGCCGGGGACTGGTCCGACGTGGAGGGCGACGAGCGGACGAGGAAGGTGCGCCGGTTCTGGCGCTCCTGATCAGTCCTTGGTGACTGACTCAGTCCTTGGTGTCGACAGCCGACGTTTTGGTGCGTCCGGCCAGGGCCCGCTGCGCGCATTCGGCGCGGGCGTTGCGAACCACTTCTTCGGCGGTCCGGCATGCCGAGGTGTCGGCGTGGCCGTACTCGATCGGCAGCGAGGCGGCGTGCCGCAGCACCATCACGGCCAGCGCCCGGGTGGTCCTCGACGGCACGACCAGCAGGTTCGCCCGTCCCTGCTTGCCGGTGATGGTGATGACCCGCTGCTGGCGGATCCGCGCACCGGGCAGCGGGACCTTCCCGCCGAAGGGCATCGGATTCAGGTCCGGTGCGCCCTGCAGCGACGACCAGTTGACGTCGAGGTCGACGATGTCGCCCAGCCGGGTGGTCAGCGCCTCGATGAGGTCGGGCAGTTCGCGGGCGATCGACGCGGTGTAGGGCCACCACGCGCCGTCGAGATAATTGCCGAGCTCCGAGGCGAGCGTGAGCCGGATGGGGTTGTTGGACCCACGCCGGTCAGTCGCGCTCACAACGACGAGTTCAGTTGGCGGACAATGTATTTGTGTGCGTACACCATGGCCGGTGTCCTCGCTTCCAGATCGATCCGGCGCGCGAGAGTTACGGGCGTCGAGATGCGAATCGGTTCGGACGGCGTCACAAACCGTTCACATTCAACGGTACACGGCGGAGTAGTCGCGCGTAACCGGCACGCGGGCGGAATCGCCGGGTACGCACGAATTTCGTTGATTCGCAGAAAAAGACGATGGCAACGCTGGGCGGCGGGCGTGCTACCCTTGTGTTGGGTGTGTTCTGCATCCAGTCAATGAGAGAATGTGAAAAGCGTATGGCACAGGGAACTGTGAAATGGTTCAACGGCGACAAGGGCTTCGGTTTCATCGCCCCGGACGGTGGCGCGGCTGACGTGTTCGTCCACTACTCGGAGATCAGCGGAAGCGGATTCCGGTCGCTCGAAGAGAACCAGCGTGTCCAGTTCGAGATCGAACAGGGCGCCAAGGGACCTCAGGCTGTCGGAGTGACGGCGGTCTAAACGAGCTTCAAGTACGTCGTGGGCTGGTAGGGAGACCTACCAGCCCACTTCTCTTTTTCTGGGGTGGTTCCGGGATGTTCAAAC
>NZ_JAUMSQ010000244.1:0-1059 GCF_030519285.1 Mycolicibacterium arseniciresistens | reverse complement strand
TTGGTCGCGCCCCCCCCCCCCCCACTTCTCTTTTTCTGGGGTGGTTCCGGGATGTTCAAACCGCCCGGATGTGGGAATCAATGAGCCCATGAGCTGGGAGTGCGCTGTCGTCGGCGGTGGTGCGGCCGGGTTGAGCGCCGCCCTGGTGCTGGGCCGGGCCCGCAGACGGACGATCGTCGTGGACGGTCAGGACCAGAGCAACCGCGCCTCCCCGGGCATCGGTGGCCTGCTGGGATTCGACCAACGGCCGCCGGACGAGCTGTACGCCACCGGACGCCGGGAGCTGTCCGCGTACCCGAGCGTCGAGTACCGCCGCGGCGTGGTCCGCAGCGGCCGTCGGGTCGACAGTGGCTTCGAGCTGGAGTGCGACGGCGGCGCGAAGATCCAGGCCAAGCGGGTGCTGCTGGCCACCGGCATGTCGTACTGTCCGCCGCAGCTGCCCGGGGTGGCCGAGCTGTGGGGGACGTCGGTGTTCCAGTGCCCGTTCTGCCACGGCTGGGAGATGCGGGACAAGAAGCTGGCCGCGCTCGCCGCAGGTGAGCAGGGCATGCACACGGCGCTGATGCTGCGGGGCTGGACCGACGACGTGGTGCTGCTGACCGACGGACGCTCAGAGCTCAAGCCCGACGACGAACGCGTGCTGCGCGACGCCGGGGTGGCCCTCGACGACCGGCGGGTGGTCGAGCTGATCGGAGCCGACGGCTGCCTGAAGGAGATCGCGTTCGCCGACGGTTCGACGCTGGCGCGTGACGGCCTGCTGGTGGAGGCGCCGGTACGGCAGCGGACGCCGCTGGCCGAGCAACTCGGTGCCGCGTGCACACCGGGGCCGCTGGGCACCGAGCCGCTCAACATCGACGAGATCTACCGGACGAGCACCGGCGGGGTGTTCGCGGCCGGCGACGCCTGCACCGAACAGCCGCATCTGGCCGGCGCCATCGCTTCCGGGGCGCAGGCGGCGATGATCATCGTGCAGAGCCTGCTGGCCGACGAGTACGGCCTGCCCTTCCCGCCCACCTAGACGGTATGGAGGCGACTTGAGGCCGAAGGCCTCGGGCTGCA
>NZ_JAUMSQ010000243.1:0-14326 GCF_030519285.1 Mycolicibacterium arseniciresistens | reverse complement strand
GGGGCCGGCGGCGGGGCGGCGGCCTCGGGCGGCCCGGGCACGACGACCGGATTGTGTTCGGCATTCACGTCTTCGACGCTACTGCAGTCACGCGACACCGCCGATCGCCGAACCACCACCGCCGGCCGCAGCAGGCGCCCGTGTGTCACACTCTGCGACGGGCACACCGATCGGGCAGGGGTGAGCGCGTGAACGAGGCACACGAGCGCTGCGGCAGTGACGAGTGGCGGCAGATGATCCGGGACGTCATCCTGCCGTGGGCCCTCGGCAGCACCGATCTCGGTGACGACGTCCTGGAGGTCGGACCCGGCTACGGCGCGACCACCGACGTGCTCAGCCGGACTGTGGGCCACGTGACGGCGGTGGAGATCGACGCCGACCTTGCCGCGATGCTCACCGAGCGCTACTCCGGGGCGCCCTCGGTGGACATCGTGCACGGCGACGCCATCGCGCTGCCCTACGCGGACGACCGGTTCACCGGCGCGGCGTGTTTCACCATGCTGCACCACGTTCCGACGGCGGAACTGCAGGACCGGCTATTCGCCGAGGTCGCGCGGGTGCTCGCCCCGGGGGCGCCCCTGGTCGCAAGCGACAGCCTCGCCAGCGACGAACTCGAGGCCCACCACGAGGGCGACACCTACAACCCTGTGGACCCGGACTCGCTGACGTCCAGGCTGGCGGCGGCGGGCTTCGAGGAGATCGAAGTGCGCACCAACCCGTACGGCTGGACCGCCACCGCCCGAGCGGTCACCTCATAGGCTGCTGCGCCCCGAGATCGCGTTCACCAGCGCCACGGCGTGCTCGCTGACACCCCCGTGGGACGCGCGGACGTCGACCACCACATCACCGACGACCCGCATCGCGTGGGTGCTGACGTAGCCGGTGTCGGACCGGACCCGGACCAGTTCGACGCCGTCGTCGCGCTGCGGTTCATCCATCGACAGCAGCCACGGCTCCGGGTCCTCGTCGGTGACGGTCAGCACCCCGCCCGCGCAGCGCTGCCAGGTGGCCACCGTCCGGTCGACGAAAGCACCTGCGGCGGCCGGGGTTTCGAACTCGATCACTCCCTGGTCCAGATCGGCGGTCTCGTCGTCGGCGTCCAGCACCGCACCACGCACCGCACCGAATTCGCTGCCGTCGTACACCTCGGTCATCGTGTTCGCTTCGACGGCAAGGCATTCGGCCGGGGCGTAGGCCTTGCCCTCGCGGAGTTCGAACAGCGTGCGGTAGGTGAACGTCGTCGTCAGCACCGCCGGCGCGACGATCGCGTTGACCTCCGTCTCGCTGAGCAGCATGCTCGTCAGCGGATCGACCGGCGGCGGACCGGCTTCCTCGACGGCGGGGGCGCAACCCACACAACCCACCGCCACGGCGGCCGCGGTACCCACCACGCCCGCGCGGATTCGACCTGGACGCATGGGTCGATCGTAAGCCGCGCGGACCGAGGCGGACTGCACGAATCAGGCCGTCAGCGACCCACACCGAGATCGTCGGATCGTCCCGCTTCGATGCGGGACCACTGCGGGATCGGCCGGCCGTCGCTGCGCGTGTTGGAGCCGTCGACCTGCCAGGGTTGCGGCCAGCCGGACGGCGAGTCCTCCCAGGGCTCCTGCCGCCCGTAGACGGTGAGGTCCATCAGCGCGAGGCTGTAGTCCATCGCCTCGACACCGCGCAGTGTGGTCCAGTAGGTCTCGAACACCCGGTCACCGTCGCGTACGTAGCAGACGATGTGCATCATTCCGGCCTGCCGCCCGACGAGCAGCCGGTCCAGGGACGGCAGCGCGGAGTACCACGGCACGTCCCAGCCCATGAACTCGCGATAGCGCAGACTCTCGTCGAGCGGGCCCTGACAGAACACGGCGTAGGTGATGTCCCGCGAGTGCAGGTATGACAGCTCCGTGACCTGCGTGGTCACCCAGGTGCAGCCCTCGCACTGCTCGGGGGCCGGCCGCCCGGGGTTCCACATGAAGTAGTAGGCGACGAGCTGGGTGCGTCCCTCGAAGGCATCGCGGAGCGTGAGGGGGCCACCCGGGCCGGCGATCTCGAGTCCGGCGTCCACCTCGACCATCGGCAGCCGGCGGCGGGCCGCGGCGATCGCGTCGCCCTGCCGGATGTGCGCCTTCTCCCTGGCCCGCAGTTCGGCGAGTTCCGCCTCGAAAACGGCACGGTCGACGGGCGGGGGCAGCGGTGTTCCCGCCGGGATGCCGGTCACGGATTCGCTGGGGCGCACTGGGCGCAGGCCTGCGGCTCACGCGGGGGGCGGATGTCCTTCGGATCGTCGGGGTCGGGCTCGCCGAACCACCGTGACGGCTCGCGGCTGCCGTATTCGTCGTGCCAGCTCCACCACTCGTAGGCCGGGCTCTGCGGATACCCCTGCGGCGAGTCCTCCCACGTCTCCTGGCGACCCAGCGCCGTCATGTCGAGGAAGCTCCAGGTGTTGACGAAGGCTTCGTCGCCACGGTTGTTGATGGAGTAGGTGCGGAACACCCGTTCGCCGGTGTCACCGGCGCGGATGAAGGCGTTGGTGCCGTGCCACTCGTGCACCCCGAAGTCGACGTCGAAGCCGCTGTCCGGTTCGGCGATGATGGTGTACCAGGGGATGTCCCAGCCCATCCGGGCTTTGATGCGGGCGATGTCGGCCTGGGAGCCGCGTGACACGTACACCAGCGTGGTGTCGCGGGCGTTGAGGTGCGCAAGGTTGCCGATGTGGTCGGCCATCAGGGAGCAGCCGATGCAGCCGTGGTCGGGCCACCCGTGCAGGCCGGGATCGACGAACGCGCGATAGACGATCAACTGGCGCCGCCCGTCGAAGAGATCGAGCAGGCTCACCTCGCCGTCGGGCCCGTCGAAGACGTAGTCCCTGTCCACCGCCATCCACGGCATCCTGCGGCGCTGCGCGGCGAGCGCGTCCTTCGCCCGAGTCAGCTCCTTCTCTTTGACCAGCATCTGCTGCAGAGCAGCTTCCCACTCCTGCGCGGACACCACCGGAGGCGTGTGCATCGCCCGTCCCCTCTCCATCTCGGCGTCGGCCGTCGGCGACCACGCCGAACGTTATACAAATCAGTTGAACATTCCGGATCCACCACAACACAGGCGCCCGCTATAGTCAACAAAATGGTTGAAGATCAGGTGCTCGACCGCACCTACGGTGCGCTGGCGGACCCCACCCGCCGCCGTCTCCTGGAGACGCTGCGCGGGGGCGATGCGCGGATCACCGATCTCGCGGCGCCCCTGCCGATGACGTTCGCCGGAGTATCGCGGCACATCGGCGTGCTGGAGTCGGCAGGCCTGGTGCAACGCGAGGTCCGCGGCCGCGAGCACTGGGTGTCGCTGCGTCCCGACGGGCTCACGCTGGCACAGCGGTGGCTCGACCAGCAGACGGACTTCTGGACCGCACGCGCCGACGCGCTGCAGGACCGCCTGCGCCGGAAAGGGCAGGCACGTTGACCGAGGCGCCGGTCGTGCGGGTGCAGCGCGTGATGCCCGCACCACCCGATGTCGTGTTCGACCAGTGGCTGGACCCGGAGTCCTTGGCGGAGTGGATGTGTCCGCGCCCGGACCGGTGCATCCACGTGTTCATCGACCCACGCGTCGACGGCCGGTTCCGCTTCGACGTCGACAACGCGGGCACGCTCGTGCTCATCACCGGGCGCTTCCTCGCCATCGAGCGCCCGCGCCTGCTGCGGCTGTCGTGGAGCAACTCCGACTGGCCGGATCCGACGGTCAGCAGCGTGGTCGAGGTGACGTTCACGCCGGCCGGTGACGAGCAGACGGTGATGGCCATCGAGCACGCGATGCTGCCGCCGCACGAGTACGACGACTTCCACGGCGGCTGGACCGCCATCTGCGAACAGCTCGCGGAGGCGCTGACCGGCGGGTGACGGCGACGCCGGTCAGCCGGGGATCTGGGTCTGCTGGTAGAGCGCGAGTTTCCAGCCGGCGTCGGTGCGCGTGTAGACGCTGGACATGGCGCCGACGAACGGCGGGTCGTCGTCGCGGTATCCGGTCGCCGTGTAAACGAGGATCCCCGTGTCGTCGGCGGGGCGGACGAGGCGGACGTCGCCGAGTTCGTAGCGGCGCCACGGCGGGGATTGCGACAACGCCTCCACCACCGCGTCGCGGTCCATCACCATGCCGTTGGCGAGCACCATCAGGGCGTCAGGCAACATGACCCCGGCGTAGAACTCGGACCCGGTGCTGTTGCACAGTGAATCCCAGCCGGCGCGTTCGAGTTCCAGGAGCAGATCGAGCACTTCATCGGTCACCCGCGGGGGATACCCGCCTACGGCGACATTCAAGACCGTGAGCGGTCAACGGCCGCGCCAGGTGGGTTTGCGCTTCTCGAGCCATGCCCTCGGGCCTTCGGCCGCATCCTCGGTGGCGCCGGCCACCTTGCGCATCGTCTCGCCGAACCGGACCGACTCGATCCAGCCCATGTCCGCGGACCGCCAGGCGACCTCCTTGGTGGCCCGCTGAGCCAGGGGCGCCGCCTCGGTCAGCGTCCGCGCCCAGGCGCGGGCCTCCTGTTGCAGCGCATCGGGTTCCACCAGCTTCCACACCAGGCCGATCTCCTTGGCGCGTTGGGCACTCATCGGCTTGCCGGTCAACAGCAGTTCCATGGCGTTGGCCCATCCGACGCGCTGGGGCAGCCGGATGGCCCCGACGATCGTCGGGACGCCGATCGCCACCTCGGGGTAGGAGAAGGTGGCCTCGGTGCTCGCGATGACGAAGTCGCAGAACAGGACTCCGGTCAGTCCGTAGCCGATACAAGGGCCGTGCACCGCGGCGATGGTCGGCTTGAAGAGTTCCATGCCGCTCTCGAAGGAGTTGATGGTCGGCTTCTCCCAGAACGTGCCGCCGAAGGTGCCCACCACGCCTTCGCTGTCCTTCAGGTCGCCCCCGGCGCAGTGCACGTCCCCGTTGGCCGTCAGGATCGCGACCCAGGCGTCCTCGTCGTCGCGGAAGGTGTCCCATGCCGCGTTGAGGTCACTGCGCAGCGCGCCGTTGATGGCGTTGCGCGCCTCGGGGCGGTCCATCGTGATGGTCGCGACGTGATCGTCCAGCTCGTAGGTGACGAATCCCATGGCTGAACACTAGGTGCGCAGGTGTGCCGACTCCAGTGCACCGTCGGCGATCATCGTCCGCAGGGCCCGGCGGTCCAGCTTGCCGCTGGCCAGCGTCGGGATGCGGTCACTTGTTGCCGAGGCCCAGCGGGTGGGGATCTTGTAGGGCGACAGGTGGTCGCGCGCGTACGCCGCGAGGACGGCGAAGTCTGTCGGGCCCGCCTGCGCCGCCGGGACGACGACCGCGCACACCTCCTCGCCGCGGTCCGGGTGCTCCACCCCGACCACCACGCACTGCGCCACGTCGGCCGACGACTCGATCACCGCCTCGACCTCCAACGGGGACACGTTGGCGCCCGCGGCTTTGATGAGGTCACCGGTGCGGCCGACGTAGAACAGCCGCGGGTCGCCGGTCCTGCGGTAGACCCGGTCACCGGTGTGGTACCAGCCGTCCCGGTCGAAGGTCTCCCACCGCTCCTTCTTGTTGTAGCCGGCCATCACCCCGACGCCGCGGACCAGCAGTTCCCCGGTGGTCCCGTCGGATACCGGCACGCCGTCGTCGTCGACGACCGCGATGTCGGTGAAGACGAAGCCGCCCGCGGTCTCTGACATGGTGCGGTGCACCGGGTAACCGTCTGGCACGTCGGTCATTGCGATGTCGAGCGGACCATCGCGCAGCATGGGCGCACTGCTCAGGTCGCGGCCGGCGAAGCTGGGGTGCTCGCGCAGCCGCTGGGTGAACGCCGGCCAGCCCACCACCCCGGTGGCCTGTTCCCGCTCGACGAGGTCGAGCGCCGTGCCCGCGTCGAGCCGCGCCATGGTGAGCACCGTGGTCGGTTCGTGCAACGCGCCGGCCGCCGCGAGCACGCCGCCGATCCAGAAGAACGGCATGGCGCAGAGGATCCGGGGCGGGCCGGAGGACCGGGAGATGGCCCTGACGGCGGCGGGCCAGGTCGAGGTCTGCCGGGCCAGCGTGCCGTGGGTGTGCAGCACGCCCTTGGGGTCGGCCGTGGACCCGGAGGTGTGCACCATGATGGCCAGGTCGGCGGGCGACACCTCGGCCTCGGCGGCGGCCAGGATCTCCGGCGCCACCCCGTCCGCGGAGTCGTCGTCCCACACGGTCGCCCATGCCCGATCGGCGGGCCCGGTGAGCACGACGCGGCGCAGATACGGCGCAGCGGCCACCGCGACATCGCCGTCGCGCTGCCCGGCCAGCCCCGGCAGCGCGGCCTCCAGGCGTTCCGGGGTGTCGGTGGTGAGCACCCGGGGCGGCGCCACCAGCAGCCCGACGTCGGCCAGCCGCAACACCTTCGCGATCTCGGCCGGCGCGTACATCGTGCTCAGCGGCACCACGACCGCACCGATCCGGGACAGTGCGAGCCACCAGAGCACCCACTCGGCGCCGTTGGGGAAGAACAGCCCGACACGGGCGCCCTTGCCGACACCGCTGCGCAGCAGCCGTCGCGCGATGTGGGCAGACCGCCTGTCGGCGTCGTCATAGGTGAGTCGGTCGGTGGGGGTGACGAGGTAGGGGTGGGAGCCGTGTTCACGCACGCTGCGCCGCAGGAGCGCCGGAACGGTCGGCGGGATCGCCGCCGGGATGGATGTCACAGTCCCGATCCTGCCCAACGGCGGCGATCACGGAACGCCCGGGCGCCGCGCCACGTTGAAGCAGGTATGACGTCGTCGCTCCACGACGGGGCATCGGCTCGCCGGACCCCGGCCGATCTGGCCGACCGCCTCCTCGACATCAAGCGGATCTACCACGAGCCGGGCATCGACCGGTTCCCGCGCGCCCGACAGGTGCTCGACCGGTACGCCGGTGCCGAACTCATCGAGGTTCCGTCCCACCAGGCGATCCCCGGCCTGTACGGCAACGAGGGCAACGTCGAGGACTGGGTGCGCATCAAGCGCGAGGTGCTGGTGCTCGGCGAGAAGAAGAGCCTGGCAGCGCGCCGCAACGAACGGTCGAGTGACTGGATCGCGCCGTCCACCGCCAACGGCTGCGCCATGGCGTGCTCCTACTGCTACGTGCCGCGACGGAAGGGCTATGCCAATCCGATCACGGTGTTCGCCAACATCGAGAAGATCACCGGCTACCTCGAGCGGCACGCGGCACGCCAGGGCGTAAAGCCGGAGCCCAATCAGTGCGACCCCGCCGACTGGGTGTACG
The DNA here is from genome assembly GCF_030519285.1 of Mycolicibacterium arseniciresistens. Classification (NCBI taxonomy): domain Bacteria; kingdom Bacillati; phylum Actinomycetota; class Actinomycetes; order Mycobacteriales; family Mycobacteriaceae; genus Mycobacterium; species Mycolicibacterium arseniciresistens. Next base: position 7,090 of record NZ_JAUMSQ010000243.1, on the reverse strand, counting down.
ACATCGGTGAGAACAGCGACTGCTCTGTCGATGCAATGGTGTCCGACAACGTCCGCGACCTCGTCGAGCTGTTCGCCCGTGTCCCCAGCGCCAAGGCGAGCTTCGCGACGAAACTCGTCAACCGGGACCTGCTCGACTACGACCCGCGCGGCGGCACCCGGGTGCGGTTCAGCCTGATGCCCGCGGACACGTCGCGCACCGTCGACGTCCGCACGTCGAAGATCGCCGACCGCATCGCCGCATTGGACGACTTCGTCGACGCGGGCTACGAGGTGCACCTCAATTTCAGCCCGGTGATCGTGCACGAGAACTGGCTGGCCGACTGGGCGGAACTGTTCGAGCAGATCGCCGACGGCACCAACGAACGCACGAAGCGGCAACTCGCCGCGGAGATCATCTTCCTCACCCACAACGAGGGCCTGCACGACGTCAACCTGGGCTGGCACCCCAAGGGTGAGGATCTGCTGTGGCGGCCGGACCTGCAGCAGCTCAAGCGCAGCCAGAGCGGCCAGTGGAACGTCCGGTACAAGACGCCATGGAAGGGCCGCTGGGTGCAGCAGCTCACCGACCTGATCGCCGAGATGCTGCCGGAGTGCCGGATCCGGTACGCCTTCTAGCCTATTCGCGCTTCGGGGTGCCGACCGCGCTGGCCAGGTCGGTGTCGAGGAACGCGGCCGTGTCGTAGTACGTGCGGAACGCGGTGATGCTGCCGCCCTTCGCCTCCAGCACGCTCACCCCGTCGTAGCGGAACTCCGTTCCGTCCCGCAGGGTGCCCTCCGAGGTCCACTCCAGGAACGTCACGTCGTCGTCGGTGACCCGGTGCCGGAACGCCGCGTCGATGTCACCGAAGACATCGCGGTACTGCTGCCAGAACACCCGGGCGCCGTCCTTGCCGCGCTGCCCGTGCGGCAGGCCGGCCTTGTTCAACGTCGCGTCGTCGGCGAACAGGTCCACCAGCGGATCAACGTCGCGGTCCCGGTGCAGCCTGTCCAGTGCGTTGACGAATTTCTGCGCCAGATCTTGCATGGTGCCGATGTACCCCGCGCCGCCGAGACCATGCCGCACGTCAGGCGTTCGTCACACATTGCGACCTCCGGACGTCGGCGGCCACGGCCGATAGAATGCCGGGATGGGCCGCGAGCTCCAGGTGACGTTCGACTGCGCCGATCCGGCTGCGCTCGCCGGGTTCTGGGCGGAGGTGCTGGGTTTCGTCGTTCAGCCGCCTCCGGAGGGGTTCGACACGTGGGACGACGCGCTCGCAGCGATGGGCGTTCCGCCCGACCGGCGCAACGACGCCTCGGCCCTCGTCGACCCGGATGGCCGCGGGCCGCGCATCTACTTCCAGCGCGTGCCGGAGGGCAAGGCCGCCAAGAACCGGGTGCATCTCGATGTGCGCGTGGCGCCCGGATCGAGCGGGGACGAGCGGATGACCGCTTTGGAGCACGAGTGCGAGCGACTGCAGGCCCTCGGCGCCACCCGGCTGGGCCGGCATGAACCCGCGCCCCCGCTGCAGGGCGGCCACATCATCATGGCCGATCCCGAGGGCAATGAGTTCTGCCTCGACTGACCGGTCGCACCGATGAGTGATCCGCCGAGAACCGCCGACGGGCACCACATCGTCGTCGACGGACGCAAGTGGCGGGCGACCGATCCGGCGATCCCCGAGGAGCGGCGGGCCGAGCTCACCCGCATCCTGATGGCGTGGCGGCGGAAGGTGCGCCAGGCCCGCGGAACCGATCGGGAATCGGCGGTGCGGGCGGGTGTGCACGCGGCCAAGGTTGCATTGGGGGAGCGGGGCACACCGTGGTGGGAGCAGACCGACGAGCAGCGCCGGGCGCGGTGGGAGACCCACGTCCCTGCACCCGATGACTCGTCACAGGACTAGTGCCGCCGGGCGGTCCACGGACGCTCGTTGCGTTCGCGGCGCTCCGCTTCGTCGGCGCGGTCCTCGGCCCAGAAGTCCTCGAATCGCTCGCCCGGGCGGACGTTGGGGACGCGGTTCATGATGTTGCTGAACCATTTCGGCGGCGTCTTGGGCTCATACTGGGGCAGCACGGCGCTCAGCGATGCCATCGTCTTGAGGACGACGAAGACTCCGAAGAACGCGCTGGGCGAGTCGGTCAGGGCGATGCCGATGAATCCGAAGATCAGGGTGAGGTGGACGACGACGACGCGGCTCAGCCCGCGCTGGGCGGTCTGTTCGAGCTGCCAGAACGACCACCTGCGCAGGCTGAACAGGTCGGCGAAGAAGTCGAGCGCGAGGAAGGCGAGCACGCTCAGACATCCGAATCCGACGCTGCGCCAGTCGACGTCGGCGAGGCGGCCCTCGCCGTTGCGGTTGAGCAGGAACAAGATCGCCGCGAGGAACACCGCGTGCGCCGCGCAGAACGCGAAACCGGTGACGGCGAAGCCGGTGAGGAACGAGGAGCTGTTGCGTGAACTGCGCCGGTCCGCGCTCGGCGCCACGTACCTGAAGTGACCGCTGCGTGGAGACCACCGCCGGTGCAACATGATCCGGGCCACGATGAACGCGCACATCGCGACGTTCTCGAACCAGTAGACGGCCAGCGTGGTGGGTCCGGACCAGTCCTCGAAGAACCAGCCGACGATCGGGACCGCGATCACCGCCAGCAGGCTCAGCGGGTGGACGAAACGCGTCACCCGGTGGCCCTGTTCGCCGGCATGCCCGCTCCTCTCCGCCGATCACGCACCGCGCTGTGCGCCCGTCGGAGATTGACCCGGCCGCCGAGGCGCCGCCGGGATCAGCGTCGGGAGAGCTCCGCCTCCAGCCGCTCGATCAGCGTCTTGCGGGCCTTGCCGTCGCGCTCGCGCTGCAGGGCGGAGGTGAGCTGGCGCTTGTCGAGTTCCCCGACGAGCTTGACGGCTTGGGCGACCGGCAGCTCGTCGAGCCGGCCGACCGCGCGTGCGCCCTTGGCGGCCTTGGTGTTCGGCACGTGCTGCCTGCCGGATGCCGACGCGCTGCGCTTCTTGCTGTCGGTGGCTTTCTTCTCTGCGTCGGAGAGCTGATCCCATGCCTTCTTCGGCAGGTACCGCTTCGTCTCACCACGGTTGCCGCGGGCGCGCGCGCCGCCGTCCTTCGTCTGCCAGTCTTCCTTGCCCCACTGCTCCAGAGACTTCTGCCGGTCGTCTTTCGGGCCTCGGTAGCCGCCGCCCTGCCGCTCGTACTCCTGGGTCAGCAGCTGACTCTTGCGTGCCGACCACTGCCCCTTCTTGCCGCCCTTGTCCGAGGCCTTGATCTCTTCTTTGATGCGCTCCCGTAATTCGGGATCGGTGTACTCCGCCATGGAGGGGGAGATACCCGCTTTTCGCCCGAGGTGTTCCGCACCATCACGGCGGCGGCCCGGCCGGGCCCGGCTGACAGTGCGGACACCACCAGGTGCGTCGCCGCTCCGGATCGTTGGGCACCTCGGCGACCACCCGTACCGTGGTCCCGCAGCGCAGGCACGGCCGGCCGGCGCGACCGGCCACCCAGTGCTGCTCACCCTTGCGGCGCACCCCCGTCGTCACCTGCATCGCGCCTGGGACGGTGGCCGAGTGTCGAAGCGCCCGAGCACCGAGGTCCAGCAGGGCCGGCAGGTCCACGAGTCGCACCGGCGTCCACGGGCTGTGGCCGCGCAGGAAGCACAGCTCGTTGGCCCACAGGTTGCCGAAGCCCGCCACGCAGCGCTGGTCGAGCAGGGCGGCGACGAGCGGGCGGTCCGGTTCGGCCGCGATGCGGCACGCGGCTTCCTCGAGGTCCCAGTCGTCGCGCAGCGGGTCCGGGCCGAGGTGTCCGACGACGTCGGATTCGTCACGGGTGCGCAGCAACTCGACGACGGGCAGCTTCACGCCGTAGGCCGCCGGCCCGTCGGTGCGAAGCACGACCCGGACGTCGGGCATGACCGTGCGCGGCAACCAGCGCCCGGTCGGGGAGATGGTCCACGATCCCGACATCCGCAGGTGGGTGTGCAGGGTGAGGTCGCCCGACAGCCGGGTGAGAAGGTGCTTGCCGTGCGTGATGTGGGCCTGCACGGTCCTGCCGGTGAGGTCGTCCGTAGCGTGACTCGGCACCCGTAGCTCGCCGTGAGTCAGCGTGCGACCACGCAGCGCGCGGTCGAGTCGTTGCGCCAGTGCGTACACGGTGTCACCCTCGGGCACGCGTCAGCGCTCTTGACCGCGGCGACTCAGCAGTCGAGCTGGACGATGGCGGTGGAGACGATGTCCGTCGCGGAACCCACGGTGACGCCGAGGGGGTCGAGTTCCTTCTGGACCAGGCTGACGATGGTGGCAGAGCCGACGCCGTTGCGGGAGGCCTGGCACGCCTGATAGCCCGTGGTGAGCAGCTGCGCCTGGGACAGGAACGGGAACTTGTCCTGCAGGCGCAGGAAATCGGCCTCGCCGGCGGCCGCGGGCGGTGCGAAGGCCAGCCCGGCGGATGCGGCGATGACCAGGGCTGCGAATGATCGGACCATGGGACTTCCTTCGGCTTGCGGCGGGATCGCACGATCGAACTGGCGGACGCTGACGCTGGTCATTGTCCACCACGGGCGGGCTCAAACATCGGGAAGTTGCGCTGCCGGTTGTTCACACTGAGGGATGTTGGGATCGGTAGCCGGCCGCGCGCCGTGTACTCGAGGCATGAGCAGCGCCATGGGGGCGGTGCCCGACGAGAGGATCCGACCTTGAACCGACTCACACGGTTCGTGACGGCGGCCGCGGTGTCCGGCGGAGTGGCGTTGACCGGCTTCGCGCTGAGCGCAGGCACGTCGGCCGCTCAGGGCCCCAGCTATCAGGGCGGGAACTGCCCGGTGGGGCAGACCTGCACGCACTGGTGTCCCGGCGATCCGGCCATACCGGGCGGCCAGGTGCTGACGTGGGACCGCAACGTCTGCCATGACTGGTACTGGAACTCCGAGGGCATCGTCGACGTCACCACCTGGACCATCTATCCCTGGTCCGGCGCGCCGCATCCGGCCACGCCGCCGCCACCGCTGTATCCGGCACCTCCGCCGTCGCCGCTGCCGCCGGGTACGCCCTTCTGCAGCCCGCGTGGATCGCTCATCATCATCCCGCCGATCTGCGATGAGATCGGCGTCGACATGCCGCCCGGGTCGGTGCCGCGTTAGTGAGGGGGAGGAGCGCGCTCTGAGCTAACCGAGGCCCGCGCGCCACTTGTCGAGTAGCCGTCGGTCCCGTTTGGTCGGCCGCCCCGCCCCGCGGTCACGGACCGCCACCGCGATGACCGGGTCCGCGGGCCGCGCCGGTGTCCGGTCCAGGTAACACGTCACCGCTTCGGCCGCACCGACCCTCTTGTGGATGACCCGCAGCACCTCGACGATCCGCGTGGTGTCGGCCATCCGGACGCGGATCTGGTCACCGGGGGAGAGCATCGTCGACGGTTTGGCGATCCGGTCGTTGACGCGGACGTGGCCACCGCGGCAGGCCGCGGCGGCGTCCGGTCTGGTCTTCGTCAACCGCACCGACCACAGCCAGCGGTCCACGCGCGTCGCCTCCACGAGACCCATCATGGCCGCTCGGCGGGCGCTCATCCAGCGCGACGGCGTGAAGTGACGGTGCTACGTTCGACGACGACAGCGTCTAGGGTTCCGACGCCTGCGCGTGCCTGGTCCGAGCGACGCCACCGCGACTCCCGACGAGTCGCGGTCATCTGAACGGACAAAAGCCTGGAGGATCTCCGGCGGTGCGCCGCGCCCCGCCGAGGAGGTCCATGATGCGCACAGGCACCCAACCGCACACACCTGCTTCGGCGGACCGACCGGCGACCGTCGTCCGATGACACTCACCATCGCCCTCGCCGTGCTGTTCTCGGCGCTGTTGCACGCGGTCTGGAACTCACTGGCGCACGGGGCCAGTGACCGGCTGGTCGGCTTCGCGTTGATCGGCGTGGTGGATGCGGTGGGCGGGGCGGCGATGGCGGCGGTCGGCGGGCTGCCCCCGGCCGGCGCCTGGCCGTTCATCGTCGCCTCTGCGGCACTGCACGTCGTCTACAACCTGCTGCTGCTCGCCAGCTATCAACTCGGCGAGTTCAGCCAGATGTACCCGCTGGCCCGCGGCACGTCGCCGTGGGTGGTCGCGCTGGTGTCGATCGTGGTTCTCGGCCACGATCTGCCAATCGGCCAACTTCTCGGTGTGCTGGCGGTGTCGGCCGGTCTCATCGCCCTCGTCCTGGTCGGCGGGCGGCCGGGGCGGCGGGAGCTGCCCGCGCTGGCGGTGGCGATGCTCACGGGCCTGATGATCGCCGCGTACACCGTGGTCGACGGTGTGGGCGTAATGCAGGCGCCACTGTGGTCCTACACCGGGTGGATGTTCCTCCTGCAGGGCCCGCCGATCGCCGTCATCGCGCTCATCCGGCGGCGACGCGCCGGGCTGTCGCGGTCGGTGCGCATGTCGGCGGCGTCCGGCGCCGCCGGCGGCGTGATCTCGCTGACCGCCTACACGATCGTGTTGTGGGCGCAGACCAGCGGTGCGCTGGCGCCCATCGCGGCTCTGCGGGAAACGAGCATCGTGTTCGGCGCGTTGATCGGCGCGTGGTTCCTCGACGAGAAGATGGGGGCGCGCCGGGCGATCGCGGCCGGTGTGGTGCTGGCCGGTGTGCTGCTGATCAGCCTGACGTGAGTCGGCTCAGCTCGAGGCGTCGAGGATCTTGATCGCGAAGACGAGCGTGTCGCCCTTCTCGATGCCGGCGCTGGGCTGGCCGTCGGGATAGCCGTCGGCCGAGGTCATCGCGACACCGACGGTGGAACCGACCTTCTGCCCGGCGATGGCCTTCTGGAAGCCGGCCACGACACCGTCGAGCGAGAACTCGACCGGGGGACCCCCCACGTAGCTGCTGTCGAACACCGAGCCGTCCCGGCCGTTGACGCCCATGTAGCAGACCGACACCGATGCGGTGTCCGCGACGACCGGGCCGTCGCCCGCCTGCAGGGTCTGCACCTGGGTCTCGCCCACGCTGAACGGTGCGGTCACGGTGATGAGCGGTGCCGCCGCGTCGGTGGACCCGGTGACCGCCACGCTGCCGGTCGCCCCGGGCAGCGTCCACTCCGGCGCGGCGCCCTGCTCGGGCGGTGCC
>NZ_JAUMSQ010000242.1:0-14437 GCF_030519285.1 Mycolicibacterium arseniciresistens | reverse complement strand
TCTTGTCACCTCACCACGCCGTCACCAACGTCCGTGGTCAGTACAACTAGCCGGCCGCCGGAGCCGGCTTCATCGCGGTGGCGACCTCGGTGAGTCCGGGCAGCCCTGCGGCGCGCCGGATCTCGGCCAGTTCGTGCACCATCGCATCGGTGGCCTCGTGCACGTCGTCGAATGTCCGGTCGTCGGACAACACCGAGATGTCGACCTGGTCGACATAGCTCCACACGGTCATGTTGAACGCGCTGGCGGGTGACAGCACGCCGACGGAGTAGATCTCGGTCACCGGGGCGCCGCCGATGTGGCCGCGTTCTCGGGGTCCCGGCACGTTCGACACGGCGACGTTCATGATGCGGTTGTGCGCGGCGCGCTGGGACTGCCACCGGAAGGCGCCCGGTGCGACCGCGGTCGGCAGGAATTCCATCATCCTGCCCTGCAGGCCCGGGCCGAGCAGCTCGTTGAACTCCTTGGCGCTGCGGGCCGCCTGCGACGTGAGCCGGACCCGTTCCAGCGGATCGTCGACGTGCACCGGCAGCGACACCGCCAGCCCGCTGATCTCGTTGCCGGTGACCCGGTCGGCGGAGCGATTGGTGCTCACCGGTACCGAGGCCAGGATTGGCCGGTCGGCACGACCGTCGTAGCGCAGCAACAGTTCCCGCAGACCACCGGCGGCCATCGCCAGCACGATGTCGTTGAAGGTGACCCCGAGGTGCTTCGCGGTCTCCTTCACCTCCGTCAGAGCCACCGAGGCGGTCGCGAAGGTCCGCACCGGTGACACCACGTGGTTGAGGAACGTCGGCGGGGTGTCGAACATCTTCGCCATGCCTGCGTCGTCGTGCTTCTCGCGCGAACGCCGCCGCACCCGGGCGATGCCGCGGGCCGCGTCGCGCACCAGGCTCGGAATCTCCGAGATCTGGTGCATGTGATCGCGGGCGGCCTCCCGCACCAGCTCGGTCGTCGTCGGCAGCTCGCAGGTGGCGTACTCGTCCTGCTCCGTGCGCGGCGTGCCCGCGAGGTCCATCAGGCGCGCCAACAGATTCGCCGAGGCGACCCCGTCGGCCAGGGTGTGGTGCACCTTGCCGATCAGGGCGTACCGGTCGTCGGCCATGTCCTCGGCGAAGTAGAACTCCCACAGCGGACGACTGCGGTCGAGTGGGGTGCCGGCGATCTCGCCGATCACCCGGTCGAGTTCGCGCCGCCCGCCGGGCGCCGGGACCCGCACCCTGCGCACGTGGTAGTCCAGGTCGACCGGGCAGTTCTCCAGCCACATCGGATGGTGCAGGCGGAACGGGATGTCGATCAGCCGGTAGCGCAGCGGGTCGAGCATGTACAGCCGGCGGGCGATGGTGCGGCGGAACACATCGAACGAGAATTCCGCATTGCCGTCGTCGGCCGGGTCGGGCACGTACTCGGCGGCGTTGATGATCGCCACCTTCATGGTGTGGGTGTGCAGGTTCGGGGTCTCGCTGTACAGCAGCATGGCGTCCATGCCGTTGAGCCGCTTCACGCCCCACCTCGTTTCTGCCCCACGGATCGCCCAGCGCTCCTGCAGTGGGGTTCCCCTCGGCCCCAGGAAACCATGCAACCATCCCGGCGCCGACGGCCGGAGGGTTTAGGCCGAAGTGCCGAATGCCCGGGCGCGGACGGTGTCCGCACCCGGGCATTCGTGACGAGCTACTTGAGGCAGCTGCCGCCGTCGACCGGCAGCGTGACGCCGGTGATGTAGCGGGCCTCGTCGGAGGCCAGGAACAGCACCGCGTTGGCGATGTCCTCGGGCTCGACCCATCCGATGGGCAGCGTGTGCATGAACTCGCCGACCACCTTCATGTCGTCGGGGCCCGGGTTCTCCAGGTCGGGGCGGAACAGCTTCATCGTGCCCTCGTTCATGAACAGCGGCGTGTTCACGTTCGTCGGGTGCACCGAGTTGACGCGGATGTTCTTGGCGCCCAGTTCGACCGCGAAGGTGCGCATCAGGCCGACGACGCCGTGCTTGGCGGCGACGTAGTGACCGGTGTGCGGGTAGGCCTTCAGGCCGCCGACCGAGCTGGTGAGGATGATCGACCCGCCGCGCTCGCCCGCGAGGATGTGCGGGACACCGGCCTTGACCGTCTTCCACACGCCGCCGAGGTTGACGTCGATCATGTCCGTCCAGTCACCCTCGCTGGTCTTGTCCAGCGTCTCGCCGCCGTTGCCGATGCCGGCGTTGGCCACGATGATGTCGAGCCGGCCGAACTCCTCGACGCCGGCGTCGACGGCCGCCTTCAACGTGTCGTAGTCACGCGTGTCCGCCTCGGCCGTGTAGATGCGGGCGCCCGCGTTCTTGACCAGATCCGCGGTCTCCGCCAGATCCTCGGGCGTGGACAGCGGGATTCGGACACTGTCGATCTGCTTGCAGATGTCGACGGCGATGATGTCCGCGCCCTCCTGGGCGAGTCGCACCGCATGCGCGCGACCCTGCCCGCGTGCGGCACCGGTGATGAAGGCGACCTTGCCCTCTACGCGTCCGGTCATTGATTCCTCGATTCTTCACAGGGGACTTCGTGGTGTGTGACTTCGTGGTGTGTATGTGGCGCCGACGGTCGAACACGTCCGCGGTGTCCGATGCCGGCGGTGGCATGTTGGGCGATTGCACAGCACTTCTCATCGGGCACTCTGTCACCGGTGTCCGATTGTGTCAATGAGGCGCTCATTCGGCGCGATTTATACTCTCCGCTTACGAGAATCCCATTCTCAGCAAGAGTTGGCGACCGCGGGCGTGTCCACTATGTGAATGCCCTCTCGGCAGCCGAGAACTCGGTTCTCCGCTAGCTGGCGGCGAACCCGTGGGAGCAGAAGTCCCACACCTCTTCGGCACCGATGGGGTGGATGGTGGCGTCATCGTTCCCGCCGCTGGACTGGGCGACGAACATGACCGTCTGCATCGTCATCGCCGCCATCCGCTTGGGGTTGATCCCGTCCCGCAGCCGGCCCGCCTCACTGGCGTCTTCCATCAGCTCGGTGAGCAAGGCGAGCAACGGCGCGTGCGCGATCTTGACCTCGGCCGGGTGGGACACCAGCAACCGGGGCGCGAAGTCGGTGAACAGCGGCCGCTTGGCGGTGGGATCGGGTCGCGACGACTCGAACAGCAGCTGAATGGCCACCTTCAGACGCTCGATCGGGTCGGAGTGGCTGGCCGTCGCGGCGCGAATCTGCTCGGCCGACCGGCTCAACGCGTCTTCGAAGAGCGCCAGCAGCAGCTCGTGTTTGCCGTCGAACTGCAGATAGAAACTGCGCAGCGACTGCCGTGAACGGTCGACGACCTCTTGGACGGTGAAGTCGGTACTGCCCTTTTCGATGATGATCGCCTGGGCCGCATCCAGGAAGCGCTGGACCCGCTGTGCGGCGCGCAACTTGGCAGTCTTGATGGACCGCTCGACCGCGCGCTGCTTCCAGGCCGGCTCTTCGCTGGGGGTGCTCACCGGCTGCTCAGACGCTTGCCGACTGGGGAGAACATGGATGAACTGTACCGGAGAACGCCTTGGCATTGTGGTCCTGGACCCCCTCGCGACCGACGTGCCTGAGATTGTAACTTTCTCACGATGAGAATAGTATTCTCATTCTGAAGATTAGAGAAGGCTTTCCACGTTTGCGAGTGCCCCGGGAGTGCCGTGCAGCTGTCGTTTGACGCCGATGTCGAGGCTTTCCGGGCGGAATTCGCCGCCTTTCTGGACGAACACCTCCCACCGCACGCCGACGCGGTCGAGCGGCCCCGGTCCACCGCGCACATCCCCGATTGGGCGCGTCGGTGGCAGCGCAAGCTGTTCGACCACGGCTGGTTGCTGCCCGGACACTCACCGGAGTTCGGCGGCCGCAACGCCACTCTGCTGCAGCAGTACGTCCATCAGCTCGAGCTGTCCCGGCGGCGGATCTATCTGAGTTTCAACCCGCAGGGCGTCGGCATCATCGCGGCATCGCTGATCTCGTTCGGGACGCCCGAGCAACAGCAGCAGTGGGCGGTGCCGATCCTCAAGGCGGAGAAGACCGCTGCGCTCGGCATGAGCGAGCCGGGCGCGGGCTCCGACCTCGCATCGCTGCGCACCCGGGCGGTACGGGACGGCAGCGGCGACGACGCGGTGTACGTCGTCAACGGACAGAAGGTGTGGACGTCGGGCGCCCACGACGCCGACATGGTGCTGACGTTCGTCCGCACCGACCCGGACGCGACGAAGCACCGGGGGATCAGCGTGCTGATGATCCCGACCGACCTGCCCGGTGTGGTGTGCAGGCCGTTCGCCTCCGTGTGCGACCGTGACGACCTCGACTTCAACGAGGTCTTCTTCAACGACGTCCGGGTGCCCGCCGCCAACCTGATCGGACCGGAGAACGACGGCTGGCGGGTGGCCAACGGCTCGCTCGGCCACGAGCGGAACATGCTGTGGCTGAGCTACGCCGACCGCTTGACCGACCTCGTCGACGACTTCCGGCCGCGCACCACGCTCGACCGGGACCGATACGCGACGCTGGCGATGGACACCGAGGCGCTGCGCCTGCTCGGCTCCATAGCACTCGCCCGCGCCGCGCGCGGCGACGAGGACCCGGCCGCGCTGTCGGTGCTCAAGTTGCTCGGATCGGAAGCCAACCAGTCGGCCACCGAGTACGCGCTGGCCGCCGCGGGCGTCGACGGCCTGGCGCATCCGACCACCATCGGCCCGTACACGCCGCTGAACATCGAGGGCCACTCGTGCGGGTGGTTCGAGCGGTACACCCGAAGCTTCGCCGGCACCATCGCCGGCGGCACCTCCGAGATCCAGCGCAACATCATCGCCCAGCGGGCGCTCGGCCTGCCCCGGACCTGATCGACCACCAGAACAGAGGACGCCACCGTGTACATCGACTACGACGTCGCCGACAAGATCGCCACCATCACGCTCAACCGGCCGGAGGCGGCCAACGCCCAGAACCCAGAACTGCTCGATGAACTCGACGCCGCATGGACGAAGGCCGCCGAGGACCCCGAGGTCGTGGTGATCGTGTTGCGCGCGAACGGGAAACACTTCTCCGCCGGTCACGACCTGCGCGGTGGCGGCCCGGTGCCCGACAAGATCACGCTGGAATTCATCATCGCCCACGAGCACCGGCGCTACCTGGAGTACACCCTCAAGTGGCGCAACACGACCAAGCCGTCGATCGCCGCCGTCCAGGGCCGCTGCATCTCCGGGGGACTGATGCTGTGCTGGCCGTGCGACCTGATCGTGGCCGCCGACGACGCACTGTTCTCCGACCCGGTGGCGCTGATGGGAATCGGCGGCGTCGAATACCACGGCCACACGTGGGAACTCGGCCCGCGCAAGGCCAAGGAGATCCTGTTCACCGGCCGGCCGCTGACCGCCGAGGAGGCCGAGAAGACCGGCATGGTCAACCGGGTGGTGCCGCGGGCCGACCTCGACACGGAGACCAGGGCGCTGGCCGAGCAGATCGCCACGATGCCGCCGTTCGCGCTGCGTCAGGCCAAGCGTGCGGTGAATCAGACCCTCGACGTGCAGGGCTTCTACGCCGCCATCCAGTCGGTGTTCGACATCCACCAGACCGGCCACGGCAATGCGCTGAGTGTCAGCGGGTGGCCGGTGCTGGTGAACCTCGACGACATGAAGTCGAACGTCAAGTAGCGCCAGCCTCTTTCCGCCGAGCAGACGCAAATTGTCACGCCATACGGCGTGTCCCGGGCACTTTGCGTCTGCTCGCGGAGAAAAGGCGGCCTAAAGCTGGGCGAGCCGCGGCGCTGAGCCGCGGGCCCGCAGTCCCGCGCCGGCCTTGCGCGTGAGTTCCTTCGAGTTGCCGAGCAGGCCGTCGAGCACCAGCGCGCGCTTCACGTGGTGGTGCAGATCGTGCTCCTCGGTGAACCCGATACCGGCGAGCACCTGCTGGCAGTGCCGGGCCGCGGTCAGCGCGGCCCGCCCTGCTGCGGCCTTAGCCAGCATCGCGGTCAGGTCGGGGCTCTCGTTGCCGTGCAGGCCCAGTGTCGCCTCGGCGCCCTCGATGGCCACCAGCGTCTCGGCCAGCCGGTGCCGCACGGCCTGGAAGCCCGCGATCGGCCGACCGAACTGCTTGCGGTCCAGCGCGTGTTGCCGGGCCAGCGCGAGCATCGCCCGGGCCGTGCCGCACAGCCACCAGCCGACGGCCTTGCGGGCCTCGCCCAGCCGCATCGTCTCGCCGTCGGGGATCACGCGCAGCGGCAGCCCGCCGAGCGTCTCGTTGGCGCTCGCCTCGCCGCGCTCCCAGATCACCCACGCGCCGCCGGCGTAGGGCAGCGGCGGGGTGCCGCCGGGAAGGCCGCCGATCGTCTCCAGCAGCACGTCGTTGAGGATCGATGCGTGCGAACCGGTTTCACCCAGCAGCCGGAACACCAGGGGGATCGCCACGTCGGGCAGGTCGGCGAGCATCTCCGCCCAGCCCAGTTCGGCCAGCGCGGCGTCGAGGTCGGCGCCGGAGCGCGACAGCATCGACTTGCGCAGACCGTCCTCGAGCAGGCCGAGGTCGATGTCCGTCTCTGTGTCGGATGGCGGGGTCATCGTCATTCCTTCCCCAGGTCGAGCAGGCGGCGGGCGATGATGTTGCGCTGAACCTCAGCGGTGCCCCCGTAGATGGTGGCCGCACGTGAGTACAGGTACTCGGTGCGCCACTCGGTGTCCTCGAGTTCGATGACGCCGGGCAGCAATTCGCGCGCGGTGTCGTAGAGCCGTTGTTCGGCGCCGGCCAGCAGCACCTTGTCGATCGAGGTCTCCGGGCCGAGCTTGTCGCCGTCGGCGAGCCGGTACTGGGTGGCACGTGACCGGCAACGCAGGGTGTGCAGGGCCAGGTACGCCTCGCCCAGATCGGAGTCGGTGACCTGGCCGAGGTTCTTGACCTCGTTGATCAGCGCGTCGAATCGCGAGTACAGGTAGGCGATCCGCTGCCAGAAGCACGTCGACCGTTCGTAGGGCAGCAGGTCCATCGCCAGCCGCCAGCCGTCACCGGGCTTGCCAAGCATCCGGTTCGCGTCGATCGCGACGTCGTCGAAGTACACCTCGCAGAACTCGTCGACACCGTGCATGGTCCGCAACGGGCGCACGGTGATGCCGGGGGTGTCGAGGTCGACGAAGAAGGCGGTGATCGCCTCGTGGTTGGGCGTGTCCGCGTCACCGGTACGGGTGAGCAGCACGCAGCGGTGCGAGTACTGGGCGAAGCTGGTCCACACCTTCTGGCCGTTGACGATGTAGCGGTCGCCCGCCGATTCCGGATCGAGAACCGCGCGGGTGGTCAGCGACGCCAGGTCACTGCCCGAACCGGGCTCGGAGAACCCTTGGCACCACTGCTCTTCGCCGCTGAGCAGTTTCGGCACCATCTCGGCGGCCAGTTCGGCGGGGGCGTAGTCGATCATCGTCGGCGCCAGCACCTCGAGCATGGAGTAGGGCCCCGGCTCGGCCAGCCGCCGGCCCACCACCTCCTCGCCGACGATGGCCCGCAGCATCGCCGGACCGCCGAGTCCGCCGGCGTGCTCGGGCCAGCCGTAGCGGCTCCAGCCCGCGTCGTAGAGCGCGTGCTGGACCCGCGCGAACTGACGGACGTGTCCCTGCAGGGAGTGGTCGCCGGACGGCGCCAGGTCGGGGTTGTCGTCCAGCCAGGTCCGCAGGGCGGTGCGGAACGTCGCCGGCTCGAACAGATCCGTCACGCGCTCGGCCTGCCGATCGCATGCGGCCGGCCGTGGTCGTGGTCGCCGTTGCGTCGGATGAAGGTCATGGCACGCGTCTTGATCCGCCAGCCGCCGTCGGTGCGGACGTAGGTGTCGTTGTAGTAGCCGATGCGCATGTCGTGCTTGGAATGCTCGATGAAGCACAGCGGCTGGGTGCCGCTCGCGGTGTCCGCACCGTCGACGAGGTCGACCAGGGCGGTACCGGTCATGAAGAGCCCCTTGGGGGCCGCATCGACGAGGACGGGGAACCGGTCGAGTGTGTACGTGTCACCGAACGCGCTGTAGGTGCCGTCCGGCGTGAACACGCTGACCAGCCCGTCGATGTCGCCCTGGGTGATGGTGACGGCGTACTTGGCCAGTACCTGTTGGATCTCGACCAGATCGGATATCCGCTTGTCGTCAGTTGGCGCTGTCATTCTTGAAGACCTTACCGCCCTTCATTACGAAGTTGACATGTCGTGTAACGGTGATGTCGGCGATCGGGTCACCCGGCACCGCGATGATGTCGGCGAGATAGCCTTCGGCGATCCGGCCGAGCCTCGTCGAGTTGATCAGTTCGGCGGCCACCACCGTCGCGGCCCTGAGCACCGCGGCGGGCGGCATCCCCCAGTCGACGAGGGTGACCAGTTCGTCGGCGTTGCGGCCGTGCGGGATCGCCGGTGCGTCGGTGCCGACGGCGATCTTCACGCCTGCCTCGTAGGCCGCCTTGATCGACGTCCGCGCCTTCGGGAACATCTCTGCGGCCTTGTCCTGCAACTCCTTCGGAGCGCGTGAGACGTCCATCGCCTCGGCCAGTCGCCGGGTGGTGACCAGGAACCGGTCGTTGTCGACCAGCATCTGGATCGCCTCGTCGTCCATCAGGAAGCCGTGTTCGATGCAATCGATGCCGCACGCCACCGCGTGCTTCACCGCCTCGGCGCCGTGCGTGTGGGCCGCGACCCGCAGCCCGCGCCGGTGCGCCTCGTCGACGATGGCCCGCAGCTCCTCGTCCGAATAGTGCTGTGCCCCGGCCTCTCCCGTCAACGACATGACGCCGCCCGAGACGCAGACCTTGATCAGCTGTGCGCCGTGCTTGATCTGGTAGCGGACCGCCTTGCGGATCTCGTCGACGCCGTTGGCGATGCCCTCCTCGACGGTGAGCTCGAGGGCGCCGGGCATGAACGCGGCGAACATCGTCGGGTCGAGGTGCCCGCCGGTGGGGGTGATGGCGTGTCCGGCCGGGATGACCCTCGGACCGTCGATCCACCCCGCGTCGATGGCCTTGCTCAGCGCGACATCCAGAAGGTAGCCACCGGTCTTGACGAACAGCCCGAGGTTACGCACCGTGGTGAAGCCCGCGCGCAGGGTGCGGCGGGCGTTGCCCACGGAGCGCAGCACGCGCGTCGCGGGATCGTCCTGCACCTGGGACAGGCCCGGGTTCTCGCCCCGGCCGCCCATGAGCAGGTTGACCTCCATGTCCATCAGGCCCGGCAACAGGATCGAGTCGCCGAGATCGATGATCTCGCCTTCGGGATCGCCCCCGACTCCGACGATCGTGTCGTCCTCGATCCTGACGATCCCCGGTCGGATGATCTCACCGGTGTCGACGTCGACCAGACCCGCCGCTCTGAGGGTCAGCACGACTAGACCACCGGCTCCTTGATGAGCTTGATGTAGGCCGCGCCACTGTCGAGCACGCGCGGCTGCTTCCACACCTCGATCGGGAAACTCACCATGACGATCGACTGGCCAAGGTGCACCAGCGCTTTGGCGTCGTCCGGCATGCCCGCGAGCGGGAACCGGGCGTCGACGTAGACCATGATGTCCTCGAGGCGGGCGATGCCCGCGTCGTACAGTTCCTGCATCTCGGCCATCGTCGAGTTCAGCCGCTTCGCGTACCGCTCCTCCTCGGTGGGCAGGCACCAGTCGGCGAACCGCTCGAGATCGGCGAACTCCTCGGGCAACTTAGACATTCACTGAATCCTTCGCTGAGTCTTCCGACGTGGTGGCGGCATGCTTCCCGTTCGGGGAACCGTTGCCTTTCGCCAGCGACTCCTTGTACCTGTCAACGTACTGGTGAGCCGTCATGTGCAGGTGGCGAAGCAGGATCTCCTGGTCGCACAGGGGGAAGTCCGTCACCACCCGGGTGCCGATCTGGGTCTGGGTGGCCTCGAGGGTGTTGGCGTCCTGGAATGCGTACTCCTTGAACGTCACCGCGGCCAGTTCCTGGGAGAGCCGCTCGCGGAGGTTCTTCGGCGGCACGAAGTACAGGTCGGCCTCGAAGATGTGCTTGTCCACCGCGGTGGGCCAGTAGTTGTAGGTGAGATACCAGCCCGGCGCCCAGAACAGCAGGGTGAAGTTCGGGAAGAACTCGAACGAGTCGGTGCCCCAGGACTTGTGCCGTCCGGGGTTGATGGCCGGTGGCAGCTCCTCGGGCAGGATGCCCTTGATGTCGGGACGATCCCACGGCCCGAACAGACCACTGTGCAGGATCCGCTCGATCGGCTTGACCATGCTGAGGTCCTTCGGCGGTGACATGCCGCCCCACGACGACACCATCGAGTGGTCACCCTTGATGTCGTAGGCCAGCGCCTCGAAGCCGAACTTGGCCAGCTTCTCGGCCTCCTCCTTCTCCGCCTGCTTCATGTGCAGGATCGGCGCGTGGTAGAACTCGGTGAACGCGTCGATGAACAGCTTCCAGTTCGCGTTGATCTCCGAGCGGTAGCTGTAGTGCTCGGTCATCTCGTGGAACGGATAACCCTCGAGCCCTTCGGCGAACTCGCCGAGGTACTCCCGCAGCGGCGCGGCGTCGTCGTCGTAGTTGACGAAGATGAAGCCCTCCCACACCTCGCAGCGGACCGGCACCAGGCCGTAGTCGGACTTGTCCAGGTCGAAGAACTCGCCCTCCTGCTGCACGAAGGTGAGTTCGCCGTTGAGCGCGTACCGCCATGCGTGGTACTTGCAGGTGAACTGCCTGCAGACGCCGGACACCTCTTCGCCGGGGAAGTCGCTCCACACCAGCTTGTTCCCGCGGTGCCGGCACAGGTTGTGGAAGGCGCGGACGACCTCCTCTTTGTCCTTGACGATGATCACCGACGTGCCGGGGCCGACCGACGGCAGCTCACGGGTGAAGTAGCTGCCCTTCTTCGGCAACTGCTCGACGCGACCGATCTTGAGCCAGGTCTTCTTGAAGATGGCCTGCTGCTCGAGCAGCCAGTGCTCCGGATCGATCGAGTCCTCGTAGTTGACCGGGGCGGTGCCGAGTTCGGGCCAGTTCTCGGTCCAGCTGCCTGCGGCCGGTTTCTGGAAGAACGCCATCAGTGTGTTACCTCTCCTGCTTGTCGAGCTGGACGCCGAATGTGTTGAAGGCCATGGCCAGCATGTTGTAGGTGCCGACGGTGAAGATCAGATCCATGCGCTGCCGCTCGTCGAGACGCTCGCCGAGGGCGGTCCAGGTCTCGTCGGACAGTCCGTTGTTGTCGTCGAGCTCGTCGACCGCGGCGAGCACGAGCCGCTCGAAGTCGTCGGCGGCTTCACCGCGACGCACCGACTCGATCTCGTCGTCGGTGACGCCGAGCATCTTGGCCATCGACGTGTGGTGCGCCCACTCGTACGGGGATTCGCGCCGGTGCGCCACCCGCAGGATCGCGAGTTCGCGCAGCCGCGGGTCCAGCGTGGAGCTGAACAGCAGGTGCAGGTTCAGCGGCATGAACGCCTTGGTCAGCGCGGGGTGGTGGACCATGGTCGACATCGCGTTGCCTGCCCCATCGGGGTTCTGGCGTGCGCGCGGGAGGAAGCCGCGCAGCGATCCGACGACCTCGTCGTCCCATTGTTCTGCCGGCAACGGGGCCAGGCGCACGGTCTCTCCCTTCGTATGCGACCAGCGAGCGACTCTCACTTAGGAGAATCCGGTTCTCATTTCTGACTAAGAGGTTTCCATCTTTCGCCCCGATGGTCAATAGCAGACGTGTGACCAGCGGCGCAGCCGCCGGTGAAACCTGTGGTCGATCATGGTCTACGTTGATTCTCGTCGGGCGAGAAGCTAGTTTTCTCAGTAGGAGAACACAGTCGGGCAACACGTCACCGGCCCGCACGGCCGGTATCGGAAGGAACCGCGATGAACTACGACGACATGATCCTGATCAGCGTGGACGATCACATCATCGAGCCGCCGGACATGTTCAAGAACCATCTGCCCGCGAAGTACCGGGACGAGGCGCCGCGACTGGTGCACAACCCGGACGGCTCGGACACCTGGCAGTTCCGCGACACGGTGATCCCGAACGTCGCACTCAACGCGGTCGCGGGCCGGCCCAAGGAGGAGTACGGCCTGGAACCCCAGGGCCTCGACGAGATCCGCAAGGGCTGCTGGGACCCGAACGAGCGGGTGAAGGACATGAACGCCGGCGGCGTGCTGGCCACCATGAACTTCCCGTCGTTCCCCGGCTTCGCGGCGCGGCTGTTCGCCACCGAGGATGCGGAGTTCTCGCTGGCGCTGGTGCAGGCCTACAACGACTGGCACATCGACGAGTGGTGCGGGTCCAACCCGGGCCGGTTCATCCCGATGGCGATCCCGGCGATCTGGGACCCGCAGCTGTGCGCCGACGAGGTGCGCCGGGTGTCGAAGAAGGGCGTGCACTCGCTGACGTTCACCGAGAACCCCTCGACCCTGGGTTATCCCTCCTTTCACGACCTCGAGCACTGGAAGCCGTTGTGGGAGGCGCTGGTAGAGACCGAGACCATCATGAACGTCCACATCGGCTCGTCGGGAAAGCTGGCGATCACCGCGCCGGACGCGCCGATGGACGTGATGATCACGCTGCAGCCGATGAACATCGTGCAGGCCGCGGCGGATCTGTTGTGGTCCAAGCCGATCAAGGAGTATCCGGACCTGAGGATCGCGCTGAGCGAGGGTGGCACCGGGTGGATCCCGTACTTCCTGGACCGGGTGGACCGCACCTATGACATGCACTCGACGTGGACCCATCAGGACTTCGGCGGCAAGCTGCCCTCAGAGGTGTTCCGCGAGCACTTCCTGACGTGTTTCATCTCCGACCCGGTCGGGGTGAAGAACCGCCACGAGATCGGCATCGACAACATCTGCTGGGAGATGGACTACCCGCACAGCGACTCGATGTGGCCCGGTGCGCCCGAAGAGCTCGGCAAGGTGTTCGACAAGTACGACGTGCCCGACGACGAGATCAACAAGATCACCCACGAGAACGCCATGCGCTGGTACCACTTCGAACCCTTCAAGCACGTCCCGAAGGAGCAGGCGACGGTGGGGGCGCTGCGCAAGGCCGCCGAGGGCCACGACGTGTCGATCCAGGCGCTGTCGAAGAAGGAGAAGACGGGCGCCAACTTCGCCGACTTCGCGGCCAATGCGAAGGCCGTCAGCGGCGCCAGGGACTGAGAGCACCGGCGCGGCTCCACGATCCGGCGACGCCGGGCAGAGATTTCGATGACGAGGACGGAGATTGCAGTGTCGGGCGGAATGAGCTTCGAGCTCACCGAGGACCAGGAACTGATCCGCAAGTCGGTGCGGGAACTGGCCTCGAAGTTCGATGACACCTACTGGATGGAGAAGGACCTCGCGCACGAGTTCCCGCGCGAGTTCTACGACGCCATCGCCAGTGGCGGCTGGCTGGGGATGACCATCCCCGAGCAGTACGGCGGGCACGGCCTCGGCATCACCGAGGCCACCATCCTGGCCGAGGAGGTGGCCCGGTCCGGTGGTGCGATGAACGCCGCCAGCGCCATTCACCTGTCGATCTTCGGCATGCAGCCGGTGGTGGTGTTCGGCTCCGAGGAGATGAAGGCGGCCACGCTGCCCCGGATCGTCGACGGGTCGCTGCACGTCTGCTTCGGCGTCACCGAACCGGGTGCGGGACTGGACACGTCGCGCATCACCACGTTCGCCAAGCGGGACGGCGACCACTACATCGTCAACGGCCGCAAGGTGTGGATCTCCAAGGCGCTCGAGTCGGAGAAGATCCTGCTGCTGGCGCGCACCACGCCCTACGACGACGTCACGAAGAAGACCGACGGCCTGTCGCTGTTCCTCACCGACCTCGACCGCGACCACGTCGACATCCGGCCGATCAAGAAGATGGGCCGCAACGCCGTCAGCTCCAACGAGTTGTTCATCGACGACCTGCGCGTGCCTGTCGAGGACCGGATCGGCGACGAGGGCAAGGGCTTCCAGTACATCCTGCACGGGCTCAACCCGGAGCGGATGCTGATCGCCGCCGAGGCGCTCGGCATCGGGCGCGTCGCCTTGGACCGCGCGGTGCGCTACGCCAACGACCGGGTGGTGTTCGGCCGCCAGATCGGCATGAACCAAGGGATCCAGTTCCCGCTGGCCGATTCGCTGGCCCGCCTCGACGCGGCGGAGTTGATCCTGCGCAAGTCGACCTGGCTCTACGACAACGGCAAGCCGTGCGGCCGCGAGGCCAACATGGCCAAGTACCTCTGCGCCGACGCGGGATTCGACGCCGCCGACCGCGCCCTGCAGACACACGGCGGTATGGGGTATTCGGAGGAGTACAACATCTCGCGTTACTTCCGCGAGTCGCGGCTGATGAAGATCGCCCCGGTGAGCCAGGAGATGATCCTGAACTTCCTGGCGGCGAATGTGCTCGGCCTGCCCAAGAGTTACTGATGGGCGGCTATTTCGATCTGACCGGCCGCGCGGCGCTGGTCACCGGCGCCGCTGGCGGCATCGGCTCGGCGGTGGCGACCGCGCTGGCCGAG
>NZ_JAUMSQ010000241.1:0-9858 GCF_030519285.1 Mycolicibacterium arseniciresistens | reverse complement strand
GCCTCGAACCGATGCGCCGCCCCCGCCTCCACCCCCGAGCGCCACCGCGACGCCGTCGGCGCCGCCGCCGGATCCCGAGACCGGCGAGCTGGTGCAGGCACCGAGCAACATCACCGGAATCTGTGATCGCAGTCTGCAACCGAAGATCGATGCGGCGCTGGACGGCACCGAGCCGATCGCCGAGGTGATCGAGGCCGTCGAACCACGGCTGTGGAACATGTCGACGGTGCTGCCCATCCTGCAGGACACCACGATCGTGGCCGCCGGCCCGAGCGTTCAGAACGTCAGCCTGAGCGGCGCGGTCCCGGTGGGGATCGTCGGCGACGCCGGAAACTGGACCAAGAACCGGTAGTACGCGGCGGGCCGGCACGACGTTCGGTCAGGAGTCGCAGTCCGTGCGCGGCGAGGGCGGCCACCAGGAAGACGACGAGCAGCCACCACGGCGGCCTGGCCAGTTCCCAGACGAAGAGCGCCGCCCACATCGGGGCCCGCTGCGTGATCGCCAGAACGCCCGCGGCGCAGGCGAGCGACATCGCGGGCACGCTGACCGCCAGCTCCGTCCAGCTGGAGATGGCCAGCGCCACCAGCGACCCCATCGCAGCCCCGGTGGCGAGCGCCGGTGTGAGCAGGCCGCCGACCGCCCCGGCCCGCAGGTATGAAGCGGTCAGCAGCGGTTTGAGAAGCAGTATCGCCGCGGCGGCGCCCAGCGTCATGCCGCTGTCGAGACTGACGGTCAGGATGCTCTTCCCGTTGCCGGGCAGTTCGGGCCAGTGCAACGAACAGACGCCGACGAGCAAACCCACCGCCGCGACCGCAGGCACCAGCATCCAGGACTTCACCGCTGCCGCCGGCCGTGCCGCGGCCATCAACCGGTTGAACACCATCCCGACGCCGAAGGCGAGTGGCGCGAGCACGACCGCGAAGGCGATGAGGAGATAGGACAGTGAGGGGTCGGGCCAGTCGAGCGGCGGCGACTCGTGGGTCACCGGCGACGCCACCGCCACAGCCAGGCTCGACGTGATGAGCGCGGTGCCGAGCGCCCGTGGGTGCCAGGTGCGCATCAAGATCTGCGTGGCGAACAACGCCCCACCGAGCGGAACGCTGTAGACCGCGGCGAGTCCCGCACCCGCCGCGCAGTAGAGCAGGATCTCACGGTCGTGCGGGGTCAGTGCCCAGCGCGAGGTGCCCGCGTCACCCAGCGCGGCCGCGAACTGGCGCGGCGCCCCCTCGCGGCCGAGCGACGCGCCCGACCCCACCACGAGGACCTGCAGTGCCGCATCGATCGACATCGAGATGCGGGGGATCGGCCGGTGATCGGCGATGGCGCCGGACAGACTCGGCACCTCGGTGCGGCGGCGCAGCAGATACCAGCCGAATCCGGCGAGTGCGCCACCGACCATGGGGCCGAGCGCACGGCGCATCGGGCTGCTGCTGTCCACACCGTCGAGCAGCGTCCCGAACGAGTAGTGATAGGTGAGGTGTTCGACGGCATGCAGGAGCAGCGTGGTCGCCATCCCCGCGACGCCGGCAAGGAGGCCGACGAGCACTACTGCGCAACCGAACTCGAGGCTCCGCCGACTCACCTGGTGAACCTACGTCACCGCCCGGCCCGAAGACGTCGAAGCGGCCGGTTGCGGGTGGACGCCGGCCGGCCGGCGACTAGGGTCAGCGTCGATGCCCGAGACGCCGCGCCTGCTCTTCGTACACGCCCATCCCGACGACGAGACGATCACCACCGGCGGGACGATCGCCCACTACGTCGGCCGTGGTGCGCAGGTGCACGTCGTCACCTGCACCCTCGGGGAAGAGGGCGAGGTCATCGGCGAACGGTACCGCCAGCTGACCGTGGACGAGGCCGACCAACTCGGCGGCTACCGGATCGCCGAACTGACCGCCGCGCTGCGCGCACTCGGACTGGAATCACCTCACTACCTGTGCGGACCCGGACACTGGCGGGACTCCGGCATGGAGGGCACCCCGCCGCGGCGGCACCGTCGCTTCGTCGACGCCGACCACGACGAGGCGGTCGGCGCACTGGCCGCGATCATCGACGACCTTCGCCCGCACGTCGTCGTCACCTACGACCCGGACGGCGGCTACGGCCACCCCGACCACATCCAGGCCCACCGGATCACCACCGCCGCGGTCGAAGCGGCCGCGTGGCGGGTGCCCAAGTTCTACTGGACCGTCATCGCCACCAGCGCCGCCGAACAGGCTCTCGCGTCGATGAGCGATGTCCCGGCGGACTGGACCCGCATCGACCAGGTGCCGTTCGGCTACGCCGACGACAGGATCGACGCCGTCGTCGACGCCACCGACGTACTCCCCGCCAAGATCGCGGCCCTTCGTGCGCACGCCACCCAGGTCACCGTCGCGCCGAACGGTCAGTCCTTCGCGTTGTCCAACACACTCGCCATGCCGGTCCTCGCGCACGAGCACTACGTCCTCGTCTCGGGGGAGTCCGGCGACCGCGACGCCCGAGGTTGGGAGACCGACCTCCTGGCGGGCCTGACCCTGGCCCAGCCGAACTCCGACGGAGTAGGCTCCACGTCAATCAGCGACAGTCGAAGGGACATCCATGGACCCCGACCTTGACCCCAACCTGCAGCATTGGCAGGACCGCCTGGACAACTTCCAGTGGGTGGTCGGTTCGCTGACCGGATTGCTCGACAGCATCCCCACCTGACCGCGCAGCAGACCCGCGGGCTTCCTGCCGCGGACAGCACCTTGTCCGACCCCGTCGTGCGGGCCATCGTGCTGATCGTGCTCGCCGTCGACGGCATCGTCTGCGCCGCGCTCGGCGCTCTGTTCCTCCCGCTCCGTATCGGCGTCGTACCGTTCCCGATCAGCGCGGTCGTGGCCGGCGTCGTCAATGCAGGCCTGGTGTGGGCGGCCACCTACTGGACCGACTCGACCAGATTGGCGGCCACACCGCTGTGGACGTGGCTACTGACCGTGGCGGCGCTGACGCTCGGCGGACCCGGCGGAGACATCGTGTTCGGCGGCCCCGGCGTGATGGCCTACGCCGTTCTGGTGTACCTCGCCCTCGGAACCGCCGCGCCGGTGTGGGTGCTCTGGCGCCACAACCAGCGTTCCTGAAACCGCGCTATCCGACGTCGCCGTTGTCGGTGTCGCCGGGATCCGCGTTGTCGGACCGTTCGCCCGCGGTCTCGGCCGACCGCCGCTTCGGCTTGAGTGAGCTGCGGATACGGTCGGCAGCTTTCGTCGCCTCACTGACCGCTCCGCGGACGCCGGTGCGGACGTCGTCGGCGACCTTGCGCAGCCGCTCGTTCACGCGCTTGGCCACCCGGGGCGGCTTGGCGCCGGCGGCCTGCTCGGCATCCTCGACGATCTCCGGTGTGCTCGCAGGGTCGAGAGCCTCGTCCGCGGGATCGACGAGATCGGGCGCGGGCTCGACCACGACGCCGGCTTCCGGCTGGACGTCGACGCCGCCGGGCACGGGCTGCGGAGCAGCCTCGACCTGCAGTGGCTTCTCCTCGAGCGGCGCCTCGTCCACGACGGCTTCGCTGGGTGTGTCGACGACCGGCGGCAGCGCCTCCGCGGCGACTCCCGTCAGGCCGTCCTCCAGTGCGACCGTCCTGAGGAGTCCGTCCTCCGCCGCGAACGGCCCGATCGGTGGCACCGGCGGGATGGCCCAGCCGAAGAAGTAATTGAACTCCTGGATGCCGAAGTTGATGGCGTCGATGACGCTGTCGCCGATCGCGTTCGCGGCGCCGCCGATCCACACCCCGAGGTTGAGAGGATCGTTCAGCACCGGGGCCAGGAAGTCATAGACGACGTTGTCGGCGATCGGCCTGATCAGCTGGTTGTAGAACAGGTCGATCTGGGCGCCGGCCAGCGGCACGAACGGTACCCATCCGAAGACCTGGGTCGCATAGATGGCGACGTCGACGCCCCAGTCGACCCACTCCTGAATGAACTGGTAGGACGAGATCAGCAGATCACTGGCCGCGTTGAGCGGTGCGGGGCCGGCACCCGGCAATGCCGGTGGCGTGGGCGGCGGGGGAACCGAGGTCAGCGCCCCGGGAATGACGACGCTGTGGGGCCCCAGAGCCGGCATGCCCGATCGCTGGGGATCCGGCAGGAACGGCTCCATCTGCCGCTGAGCCGACTCAAGCAGTTCGGTCAGCGCCGTCGGCGCCGTGGGGGCGTGCGTGGAGTCGACGGCGATGTCCGGAGGCGCCACATGCAGGGAGGGAATCGCGATCGTCACCGCGCCGACTGCAGCCACGCCCGCCATCAAATATGAGCGGACGGAGACGGACATGGCTTCTCCTCGCGGTCGAATCTCTTAAAATACGCGACTGCGAGCGTTGCTGCGGCAATTT
Organism: Mycolicibacterium arseniciresistens; assembly: GCF_030519285.1. NCBI lineage: Bacteria > Bacillati > Actinomycetota > Actinomycetes > Mycobacteriales > Mycobacteriaceae > Mycobacterium > Mycolicibacterium arseniciresistens. The sequence goes on along the minus strand of NZ_JAUMSQ010000241.1, from coordinate 5,509 downwards.
GCTCCGGCGGGCCGTCACATCGCGGGGCCCGCGGACTACTGTGGCCGGTATGCCAGGAGCAGTGGTTTCACGATGTGAGACGCGCGGATGATTTCCGACACCGGCGGGGTTACACCGGAGTGGCTCTGAACCCCCAGCGTGGCGCCGATCTGCCCAGCCCGGTAGTCCCCCCGAAGTCCGGAGCGCCAACTCCCGCAGCATTGAGACGCGTGCTGAGGCGCGCCCGCGACGGCGTCGCCCTCAACGTCGACGAGGCCGCGATCGCGATGACCGCCCGTGGCGAGGACCTGCAAGACCTCTGTGCCAGTGCGGCCCGCGTCCGCGATGCGGGTCTCGAGGCCGCCGGGCGGCGCGGGCCCCACGGCTGGCTGCCCGTCACCTATTCACGCAAGGTCTTCATCCCGGTCACCCACCTCTGCCGGGACACCTGTCACTACTGCACCTTCGTCACGGTGCCCGGCAAGCTGCGCCAACAGGGCCACGGCATGTACATGGAGCCCGACGAGATCCTCGAAGTCGCCCGTCGTGGCGCCGAACTCGGCTGCAAAGAGGCGCTTTTCACGCTCGGTGACCGGCCGGAGGCGCGCTGGGACGAGGCCCGGCAGTGGCTCGACGAACGCGGCTATGACTCCACCCTGGACTACGTGCGGGCGATGGCGATCCGGGTCCTCGAGGAGACCGGCCTGCTGCCGCACCTCAACCCCGGCGTGATGAGCTGGTCGGAGCTCTCGCGGCTCAAGCCCGTCGCGCCGTCCATGGGCATGATGCTCGAGACGACGTCGCGTCGACTGTTCGAGACCAAGGGGCTGGCCCACTACGGCAGTCCCGACAAGGATCCGACGGTCCGGCTGCGCACGCTGGACGACGCGGGCCGGTTGTCCATCCCGTTCACCACCGGTCTGCTGGTGGGCATCGGCGAGACGCTGACCGAACGGGCCGAGACGATGCACGCGATCCGGCGCTCGCACAAGGAGTTCGGTCACGTCCAGGAAGTGATCGTGCAGAACTTCCGGGCCAAGGACCACACCGCGATGGCCGCGACGCCCGACGCAGGCATCGACGACTTCCTCGCCACGATCGCGGTCACCAGACTGGTCCTCGGCCCGAAGATGCGCATCCAGGCGCCGCCGAACCTGGTGTCGCGCGAGGAGTGCCTCGCGCTCATCGGCGCGGGCGTCGACGACTGGGGCGGCGTGTCACCGCTGACCCCCGACCACGTCAACCCCGAGCGGCCGTGGCCCGCGCTCGACGACCTGGCCGAGATCACCGCCGAGGCCGGCTACGACCTGACGCAGCGCCTGACCGCGCAACCGCAGTACGTGCAGGGCGGCGCCGCGTGGATCGACCCGCGGGTACACGGACATGTCGACGCACTGGCCGACCCCGACACCGGTCTCGCGCTCGACGTCAACCCGGTGGGGCGGCCCTGGCAGGAACCCGACGAGGCGCTGCAGTCCCTCGGCCGGATCGACCTGAACGAGACCATCGACAGCGAGGGGCGACGCACCGAGACGCGCAGCGACCTCGGCAGCGCCTTCGGCGACTGGGAGTCGATCCGGGAGAAGGTGCACGATCTGGCATCCCGGGCGCCCGAGCGCATCGACACCGATGTGCTGGTCGCGCTGCGCGCCGCCGAACGCGACCCGGGGGGTCTGTCCGACGACGCCTATCTCGCGCTGGCGACGGCCGATGGGCCGGCGTTGGACGCCGTTGCCGCGCTGGCGGATTCGCTGCGCCGGGATGCCGTGGGCGACGACGTCACCTTCGTCGTCAACCGCAACATCAACTTCACCAACATCTGCTACACCGGGTGCCGGTTCTGCGCCTTCGCCCAGCGCAAGGGTGACGCGGACGCGTTCTCGCTGTCCACCGACGAGGTCGCCGACCGGGCGTGGGAGGCTCATGTCTCCGGCGCCACCGAGGTGTGCATGCAGGGCGGCATCGACCCCGAACTGCCGGTGACGGGTTACGCCGACCTGGTCCGCGCGGTCAAGGCGCGGGTGCCGTCGATGCACGTGCACGCGTTCAGCCCGATGGAGATCGCCAACGGCGTCACCAAGAGCGGGTTGTCGATCCGGGAGTGGCTGATCGCGCTGCGGGAGGCGGGTCTCGGGTCGATTCCCGGTACCGCCGCGGAGATCCTCGACGATGAGGTCCGCTGGATCCTCACCAAGGGCAAGCTGCCGACGTCGATGTGGATCGAGGTCGTCTCCACCGCCCACGAGGTGGGTCTGCAGTCGAGTTCGACGATGATGTACGGCCACGTCGACCAGCCGCGGCACTGGGTGGGGCATCTGCGGGTGCTGCGTGAGATCCAGGATCGCACCGGTGGTTTCACCGAGTTCGTTCCGTTGCCGTTCGTGCACCAGAGTTCGCCGCTGTACCTGGCGGGCGGCGCCCGGCCGGGGCCGACGCACCGCGACAACCGCGCCGTCCACGCACTGGCGCGAATCATGCTGCACGGCCGCATCAATCACATCCAGACGAGCTGGGTCAAGCTGGGTGTCGAACGCACCCAGGTGATGCTGCAGGGCGGCGCGAACGACCTCGGCGGCACGCTGATGGAGGAGACCATCTCGCGGATGGCCGGTTCGGAGAACGGGTCGGCGAAGTCGGTCGAGGAACTCGTCGCGATCGCCAAGGGCATCGGCCGTCCGGCCCGTCAGCGCACCACCACCTACACCCCGCTGGCCGCCTGAGCGCTTTTGATTTGCGCGAGCGTGCGTGTCTGCACGCCGACACGCCGCGTCGCGCGTACAAACGCGCACGCTCGCGTCAGTGCGTATGAATCTAATAGGTGCGGCGGCGCCATTCGGGAATGAATCGGACCGCAGTCCGCTTGATACGGGTGAAGGACGTCGGAAGGGCCGACGCTCGGATCAGGAGAATCCCATGACCACTGCAACCACCGCACTCGCCGCCGGCACCTGGGCCATCGACCCGGTCCACTCGACCATCGCCTTCTCGGTACGCCACCTCATGGTCAGCAAGGTGCGCGGCACCTTCGACACGTTCAGCGGCGCGATCACCGTGGCCGAGGACGGCACCCCGTCGGTCACCGCCGAGATCGCCGTCGACTCGATCGACACCCGCAACGAGCAGCGCGACGCACACCTGAAGTCGGCCGACTACTTCGACGCCGCCACCTATCCGACCGCGACCTTCGCCTCGACCGGCGTGCGCGCCGACGGCGACCGCTACGTCCTCGACGGTGACTTCACCCTCAAAGGCGTCACCAAGCCGGTGAGCCTCGACCTGGAGTTCAACGGCGTCAGCCCGGGCATGGGCCACGGCGAGGTCGCCGGCTTCGAGGCGTCGGTGGTGTTGAACCGCAAGGACTTCGGCATCGACCTCGACATGCCGCTCGAGACCGGCGGCGCCGTCGTCGGCGACAAGATCACCATCACCCTGGAGATCGAGGCCCTCAAGCAGGCCTGACGCTACGAGTTCTCTTCGTCCGCGAGCGTGCGTGTCTGTTGGTCGACACGCACGCTCGCGGCGTGATGGGCACGAGCGAGTTAAATAAACTGCTTGATTTAAGTCGGATGACGTAGTTCACTCGGAACCGTGACCGCCGCGCGAGTGCTCAGCAGCGACCGCTCGTCGGGCACCCGCCAGCTGATCCTCACCGCCGCCGAGCGCCTGTTCGCCGAGCGCGGCATGTACGCCGTCTCGAACCGGCAGATCAGCGAGGCCGCCGGCCAGGGCAACAACGCCGCGGTCTGCTACCACTTCGGCACGCGCACCGATCTGTTGCGCGCCATCGAGGCCAAGCACCGCGGTCCGATCGAGTCGCTGCGCGCCCGCAAGCTCGCCGAGATCGCCGGTTCGGCCGACCTGAGCGACTGGGTCAGCGCACTGGTCACCCCGCTGACCGATCACCTCGACACGCTGGGCAGCCCGAGTTGGTACGCCCGCTTCGCCGCCCAGGCGATGGCCGACCCGCAGTGCCGCCAGCTGGTGACCAGGGATGCGCTCGGCTCGCCGCTGCTGGTGCAGGCGATGGACGGCATCACCCGCTGCCTTCCGGACCTGCCCCGACGGGTCCGCTTCGAACGGATCGTCATGGCCCGCAACCTGTTGATGCACACCTGCGCCGAACACGAGAGTGCGCTGGCCGAACACGGCCCAAGGGCGCGATCACCGTGGCCGGTCGCGGCGGAGGGCCTCGTCGACGCCATCGCCGGGCTGTGGCAGGCACCCGTCCGGATCGCCCAACCGAAGGATCGCCCATGACCGACGTGTTGCCCGACGCCGACACCGTCCCGGACTTCCCGATGACCCGCGCGCCTGGCTGCCCGTTCGCGCCACCGCCGGAAGCGCTGCAGGCCAACGCGACCCGGCAGCTGAGCCGCGTCCGCATCTGGGACGGCAGCACGCCCTGGCTGATCACCGGCTACGAGGCGATCCGCTCGCTGTTCGCCGACGCGCGCGCCAGCGTCGACGACCGCAAGCCGGGCTATCCGCACTGGAACGAGGGCATGCTGGCGACGGTCGACCGGCGGCCCCGCTCGGTGTTCACCTCCGATGCCGAGGAGCACACCCGCTACCGCCGGATGCTGTCGCGGCCGTTCACCTTCAAGCGCGTCGAGGCATTGCGGCCCGCGGTGCAGAAGATCACCGACGACCACATCGACGCCATCCTCGCCGGCCCCCAACCGGCCGACATCGTCGACAAGCTCACGCTGCCGGTCCCGTCGCTGGTGATCAGCGAGATGCTCGGGGTGCCGTACGAGGACGCCGAATTCTTCCAAGAGCAGGCCAACCGGGGCATGAGCCGCTACGCCAGCGCCGAGGACTCCGCGAAAGGCGCAGGCGCGCTGTTCAAGTACCTGATGAACCTGATCGCCACGAAGGTGACCGATCCCGCCGAGGACCTGGTGTCCGACCTCGCCGAGCGGGTCAAGGCCGAGGAGATCAGCGTCAAGGAGGCGGCGCAGCTCGCCACCGGCGTGCTCATTGCCGGCCACGAGACCACCGCCGGTCAACTCAGCGTCAGCGTCGTCGCGCTGCTCGAGCACCCCGAACAGCAGGCACTGCTGCGTGACACCGACGACCCCAAGGTGGTCGCCGCCGCCGTCGAAGAACTCATGCGGTACTGCAGCATCATCCAGACCGGCCAGCGCCGCATCGCCGTCGAGGACATCGAAGTCGACGGCGAAACGATCAGGGCCGGCGAGGGCATCATCCTCGACGTCGCCCCCGCCAACTGGGACACCCGCCAGTTCCCCGACCCGGACCGGCTGGACCTGCTGCGCCAGAACGGACCGCACGTCGGGTTCGGCTACGGCCGTCACCAGTGCGTCGGTCAGCAGCTGGCCCGCATGGAACTGCAGATCGTCCTGCCGTCGCTGCTGCGCCGGATCCCGACGATCCGGCTGGCCGTGCCGCTCGACGAGTTGCCGTTCAAGCACGACGCCCTCGCCTACGGCCTCTACGAGCTGCCGGTCACCTGGTGAAAGACGGCCTGCCCCTCGAGGTTCCCGAGTTCACCGGCAGACTCGCCGTC
>NZ_JAUMSQ010000240.1:0-4971 GCF_030519285.1 Mycolicibacterium arseniciresistens | reverse complement strand
CGACGCCCTCGCCTACGGCCTCTACGAGCTGCCGGTCACCTGGTGAAAGACGGCCTGCCCCTCGAGGTTCCCGAGTTCACCGGCAGACTCGCCGTCGTCACCGGCGCCAACAGCGGGCTGGGACTCGGGCTGGCGCGAGCGCTGGCAGCGGCCGGCGCCGACGTGGTGCTCGCGGTTCGCAACCGCGCCAAAGGCGAGACGGCCGCCGCCGACATCCGTGCCGCCGTGCCCGACGCAGAGTTGTCCATCGCGCAGCTTGACCTCGCTTCCCTGGAAAGCGTTGCCGCGCTGGGGGAGTACCTCGGATCCGAGGGTCGGCCGATCGACATACTGATCAACAACGCCGGGGTGATGACGCCACCGCACCGCCAGCAGACCGGCGACGGGTTCGAGCTGCAGTTCGGCGCGAATCACCTCGGGCACTTCGCCCTGACCGGTCATCTGCTGCCGCTGCTGTGCGCGGCGCCGTCCGCGCGGGTGGTTACCGTCAGCAGCATTGCCGCCACCCAGCGCCACCTCGACTTCACCGACCCGAACGCCGAGCGCGGTTACAAAGCGATGCAGAGCTACGGCATCGCCAAGCTGGCGCAGTTGATGTTCGCGATGGAACTCGACCGGCGCAGCCGCCGCAACGGCTGGACCGTCAGCTCCAACGCCGCGCACCCGGGCCTGGCCAAGACCAACCTGCTCAGCGGCGCCTCCTACGGTCGCGACGCCCCTACGCTGCAGGCCCGGCTCACCCAGCTGACGTGGCGGCTGCTGCCGTTCATGTGGCTCGAGGTCGACGAGGCGATCAAACCGACGCTGTACGCCGCCGTGTCACCGGCCGCCGACGGCGCCGCCTACTACGGGCCGCGCGGATTCTACGAGACTGCCGGCGGGGGAGTCACATTCGCCAAGGTGCCGCCACAGGCCCACAGCCAGAACGACTGCCGCGAATTGTGGGCCCTCTCCGAGCGGCTCACCGGGGTCAGCTATGGCGGGTGACGAGCTGTTCCACCCGCCGGGGGACGACCCGTACTGGAACGAGAGCGGCTGGTTCGGTTTCGCCGTGCCCGAGCGCGACATCAACGGGTTCGTCTACTACTTCCACGACGCACGCACCGGGATCTCCGGCGGCGGGCCGGCACTGTGGGACCCGACCGGCGAGGAGGTCTACGACTGCCTCTTCTACGACTGGCGGTGGCAGCAACCACCGACCGGCGCACTGGACTTCGGCGACTTCACCCTGCCGAACTCGCTGCGCCACAGGGTCGTCGAACCCACGCACCGCTATCGGTTGTCGTACGTCGCGCTCGGACTCGAACTCGACCTGGAATGGTCGTCGCTGATGGCGCCGCACACGCTGGGCGACGGCACCGGCGGTGCGCCGCACCACTTCGACCAGCCGGGCCGGATGACGGGATCACTCGTGCTCGACGGCGAGCGAACCGAGGTGGACTGCTACTCGATGCGCGACCGCACGTGGGGTCCGCACCACCCTGGCGCCAGGAGGCCGGGTGACTACCTGTGGGCGATCGCCTCACCTGAGGCGCACTGGCACACCATCACGATCGCCGGTCGCGAACCGGGCCGCGACGTCGTCATCGGTGGCTACCTCATGCGCGATGGCGAACTCGGCGAGCTGGTCAAGGGCACCCGGCGCGTGCTGAGTCGACGTGCGGGCGCGCCCGCGCAGGTCGTGCTGGACGGCGAGGACCACCTGGGTCGCAGCCTGCACGCCGAGGGCGAGGTCCGCACCGCGCTGCGCTGGCTCGGCTGGCCGGGCCGCATGACGTTCTGGACGCTGACCGACTGGCGGTGGGACGGGCTGCAGGGCTGGGGCGAGGACCAGGAATTCTTCGCCCGCGAACAGGTCCGGTCGCTCATCCGCTCGTCGGGCCCGAAGGTCTCGTCCCGCTGACCGCTATCTCTTCGCCGCTCGACTCAGTTCGGCGGTTGCCTGGTCGGCGGTCATCGGCTTGCCGAGGAGGAAGCCCTGAGCGAGGTCACATCCGCACGCCCGCAGGATCTCCAGTTGCTCCACCGTTTCGACGCCTTCGCCGACGACGGTGAGATCGAAAGCGCGGGCCAGCATCACCACCGCGGCGACGATTGCACTCGGGCGAGCGGCGGGAAGGCTCTGGATGTACGACTTGTCGATCTTGAAGCACTCGAACACGGGATAGCGAGTCAGGTATGCGATCGAGCTGTATCCGCTTCCGAGGTCGTCAAGCGAGATCCCGATGCCCATGTCGTGCAACGCCGTCAACGTGCCCGCTACCCGCGCGGTGTCCGAAACCCACACCGTCTCGGTGATTTCCAGCCCCAGAGCGGCGGGATCGAGTCCGGTGGACACCAAGACGGCGACCACCTTGTTCACGAATGCGGCGTCGCGCAGCTGCAGAGCGCTCACGTTGACGCGAACACCGACATCACAGAACGTGCGCCACGAGGTCGCCTGCGCACAAGCCGTGTAGAGCGCCCATTCGCCGAGATCGCCGACCACGCCGGTGCGCTCGGCAACCGCGACGAACTCGGTCGGGTCGATCACGCCGAGGTCCGGGTGCGACCATCGAGCCAGGGCCTCCATGGCCACGAGCTCGCCGGTGGCGATGGAGAAGATCGGTTGATAGAACAGATTCAGCTCGCCATCACCGAGCGCGGTGCGCAGGTCGACCGAGAGGCGTCGCGTCCGTTCGGCGTCGTAGAGGTCGCCGTGGTCGAAGACGGCGCTGCCACCGTTTCCGGGAATCTTTGGCCCGATACATCGCCAGATCGGCGTGGTGAATCAGCTGCTGCCGCGTGGAGTCGGCTTCCGAGACCGCGATGCCGATGCTGACGCTGAGCGGTGTCGGGTCGACGCCCGTCGGTGGTGGACTGTTGACCGCGGTGGTCAGCGCGCTTGCCAACTCGCATGCCTGGTCGATTCCCCGGATGTCCTCGGCGATGACGAGGAATTCGTCGCCGCCGACGCGCGCCACCGTGTCCTCCGGCCGGACGGCCGTGGCGAGACGGCCGGCGAGACGGACGAGTGCGCGATCGCCGGCTTCGTGCCCGAGGCTGTCGTTGATGATCTTGAAGTCGTCGATGTCGAGCACCAGCACCGCCATCGTCGTCCCGTCCTGTTGGGCACGGGCAAGCGTGTGTTCGATGCGTTCGTAGGCCAGTGTCCGATTGGGCAGTCCGGTCAGCGAATCATGCATACTGCGCTCGCGCAGTTGCCGATCGAGTTCGACACGCCGGATCGCTGCCGAGAGCACGTCCGCCACGGTCTGCAGGAAGGCCAGGTCGCGTTCGCTGTACACGCGATTGTCGTTGCTGTGCACCGACAGCGCTCCCCACGGGCCGTCGGTTCCGGGTATGGGTACGGAGGCGCCGCTGCGAAAGCCGTAACTTGCCATTCCTTCTGTCGAGAATCGTGATTCCTGGTCGCGGTCTTCGCATACCACCACGTCGTTGACGGCCAGTGTGTATCCCATCAGTGACCGGTGTCCGGCGGGCAGGAGCAGCGGTCTCGGCGGTTGACCGGAGAACCCCACCACGGCAATCGATTCGTCGTCGCCCTCGACCGGACAGGTGACCATCGATCGATTGACGCCCATGAGCGTCGAGGCCGCGGTGGTCGCCGAGTCGAGTAGCTGATCGAGGTCGCCATCGAGGGCCAGCCTGCTCAATTTCGCCACCGCCCTCTGCTCAGCGGCAAGGTAGGTCGATTCCCGGGCGGCAGCATGCCATTTGTCGTGACTCTGCGCGCTTCTGCGATCCCGGATGACGGACACGACGACATTGCCCCGGTCACGGGATCGGTCGACGACGAAAGTCGTGATCTCGACCGGTATGGGGCCGTCGCTGGCGAAGGAGAAGTTCTTCAGTTCTGAGAATCCGTGTCCCTCCCTCGAGAAGTCAAAGGGCATCTCGGTCTCGACCGTGGTGCCGGATCGAACGAAGAATTCACTCATTGTCAGCGGCCGAACCGGTGACAATGCCGTCATTCCCACCATGGCCAGGCCGGACGCGTTGATGTAGAGGACGTGCCCTGAAGCTTCCGAGATGGTGACCATGTCCGGTGAACTGTCGAGCACCGCCTGCAGAACATCGACATCGTTCAGCGCGTCGCGCACGATGCTCTCGATGTCTGACGAGCGTGGAGTCGGCGGTCCGCGAAGCTGCCTGCGACGGTCGCGCCCGCCGGCACGCCGAGGGTCCGCGACCTCCGGCGCACTCTCGTTTCCTGCGGGCAAAATTTGCTCCATACCCTTCCCGACTGCGTCGATTGTCACAGAACGACTGGACGATGCCGCCGTGTGTTTGCTAGGCACCGATCGTGACGATAGCAAAGCGGGCTGAGGACGTCACTCCCGAGCGCGCTAGCCGAGTTCGGCCAGGGCTGCGGCCATATCGCGCGTGTGCCAGAGGTTGAGGACGTTGCTCAGCATCTGCAGCGGCGCCCGCACGCTCTCGTCATCGCGGATGCGCGGGTCGAAACGGGTGGTGTCCGGGCCTGCGTCGGGCACCCGGGCCGCCACCAGCGCGGGCACCCCGAGCAGCCAGGTGATGCCCATCAGTGCGGTGTAGCGCAGCACGTGCCTGCGCAGCCCCGCCGGATCGAGGTGCGGTCCGCCGGAGGCGGCGACCTCGGCGCAGAAAACCTCGGTGAGCTCATCGAAACTGTCGTCCCAGAGGGCGGTTTCGGCGCCGCTGAGCGATCCCCAGATCGCCATCGCGACGTTCATCCGGCTCACACAGCCCCAGTCCAGCAGTCCGCAGCGCATGGTGCCGTCGGCGTCCCGCCAGAACCACGCGTTGTCGACGTTGGCGTTCCAGTGGCACAGCGCGATGTGATCGGGTGCGCCGGCCAGGCTGCGCCAGATGTCGGGTTCGCGGCGCATCGCCTCGTGCGCCTGTTCAGCGAGCCGGCCGAGGAACGACGGCGAACCCACGCCGGGCGGCAGCAGCGCGGGGTGGGCGCGCGCGAATTCGCCGAGCGCC
>NZ_JAUMSQ010000024.1:0-28996 GCF_030519285.1 Mycolicibacterium arseniciresistens | reverse complement strand
CCAGTGCCCGAGGCCGTCGAGGACCTCGGTGCGCGCCCCGGCCCGGTCGGCGGCTCGCCCGCGCGACGGTCCGGGACGGGCGAAGGGGTCGTCGGTGGCGAGGATCGACAGACCCGGGCGGGCCGCGGCTTTCTCCAGGTCCCGGCCGGCCTCCGCCATCGCGGGCTGGCGCGCCGAGCGGTACAGCAGCAGGATCGCGCGGGCCATCTCCGGCCCCTGCCCGGCGGCGATCTTCTCGCCCGTCTCCAGCGGTATGCCGAACGTGGCCATCCGCTCTGCGCGTTCGCGCACCGTTCCGCCGAGCAGTTCGTCGACCAGCTTCTCGCCCTCGCCCTCGGTCTGCCACACCTGCGCCATGTCGTGCCAGACGTAATCGGGGTCGAACAGCCCGAGGACGTCGCTGGCCCAGCTACGCACGAGCTCCGGGCGGTGCATCACCACGTTCACCACGTGGCCGCCGCCCCAGTCGTGACCGACGAGGTCGATCGGACCGTCGATACGCGTCAGCTCGTCTTCCAGCCAGTCCCGGTACGCCGTGAACGTCGCGGCGAAGCCGTCGGGAAGGGGGGCGCCGAAACCCGGGGGCGACAGCCGCACCACGTCGTCACGCCCCAGGGCGTCGACCAGTGGATCCCACAGGGCGTCGGTCTCCGGGTTACCGTGCACCAGGACGATGGTCATGGTCTCGATCCTGGCACGGCGCGAGGGCCGCGGTCAGGACTTCTTGACCTTCAGCACCCGCTTGCGCAGGCCTTCGGTGGCGGTGTCGAGCAGACCCTTGGCGCCCTTCTTGATCAGGAAGCCGGGCAGCGGCACCAGCGGGTCGACGGTGAGCTCGAACCGCACCTTGGTGCCGTCGCCTTCCGGGGTCAGGGTGTAGCGGGCGTCCTGGCCCTTCTGCTGCTTCGATTCCACGAGCGTCCAGCTGACCCCGTCGTCGTGCACGGTGTAGTCGAGCACCTGCTCGTCGCTGACGCCGACGATCTTCACGACCTGCCGCGAGCGTTTCGGCCTGCCCTCGTCGTCACGCTCGAGGATCTCGACCTCCTGGTGCGCCGACGACCATTCGGTCAGCGATTCGAGATCGTAGAGCACTTCCAGGATTTCGTCCGGAGTCGCCTCGATGAGGATCTCGCGGGTCTCGGTGATGGCCATGGTGGGCTAGTTGCCACCCTTCTTCACTTTCAAAACCTGCTTGCGCAGTCCGTCGGTCGCGGTCTCCATCGCGCCCTTGAGCGCCCGCTTGAGGATGAAGCCGGGGATCGGCACCGACGGATCCGCGGTCAGGTCGAACCGCAGCCGGATCTTGTCGCCTTCCGGGGTCAGCGTGTACTTGCCGTCCTGCGCCTTGAGCTGGCCGGCCGACACGAGTGTCCAGCTCGCGCTCGAGTCGGTCCAGGTGTACTCGACGACCAGTTCGTCGGAGATGCCCGCGGACTTCACCTTCATCTTCACCCGGTGCGGCCTGCCGTCGTCGTAGGCCTCGAGGACCTCGGCCTTCTGGTACTGGGGCGACCAGTCCGGGGTCGATTCGACGTCGGCGATGACGTCGAGGATCTCCTCGGCGGTCGCTTCGACGAGCACTTCACGGGAATCGCTGACGGCCATGGCGTGACCATAGTCAGCGTGCCGGCGCGGCGGGTTACTTCCCCCGCTTCCGCACCGCGAGCACGCGCGAGCGCAGGCCGTCGGTCGCCGTGTCGATCACGCCCTTGGCCGCCCGCTTGAGCATGAACCCGGGCATCGGCATGACGGGGTCGACGGTCACCTCGAAGCGCACCAGGGTCCGGTCGCCCTGCGAGACGAGGGTGTAGCGGGCGTCCTGCGAGCGCTGCCACGTCGAGCTGACCAGGGTCCAGCCGTAGCCGTCGTCGTGATAGGTCAGGGCGATCTCGGTCTCGTCGGTGATGCCGACGGTCTGCACGGTCGCCCTGCTGCGCAGCGGCCTGCCGCGGTCGTCGCGCTCGAGCACCTCCGAGCTCTTGTGCGCGGGCGACCACTGCGGCAGCGATTCGAGGTCGAGCATGACGCCGAGGATCTCCTCGACGCCGGCCTCGATGATCACCTCGCGACGCAGCGTGACGGCCATCCGTTGACGATAGGCTGCGCGCATGACTGAAGCGGTCGATCCCGCGGTGCCGCCGAGCGGAACCGGTTGTGTGGAATGCGATGCGGACGACGGCTGGTGGGTGCACCTGCGGCGCTGCGCGGCGTGCGGACACATCGGCTGCTGTGACGATTCGCCCGCCCGGCACGCCTCGGCGCACTGGCGCGGCAGCGGGCACCCGATCATCCAGTCCTTCGAACCGGGCGAGGACTGGTTCTGGAACTTCCAGACCGACGACTACTACGACGGCCCGGAACTCGCCGCGCCGCACAGCCGTCCGGCCGACCAGACGGTTCCCGGCCCGCGCGGCAGGGTCCCGAAGGACTGGGCCGAGCAGCTGCGCAACCGCCGGGACTAAAAGCGCAGGTGCGTACCGTTTCCGAACCCGGCGACCAGGGTAATCAGCGCCGGTGAGCAAGGAAAAGCCGGACACCAGCGAGACCGACAAGGGTTCCGATCAAGCCAAGGACGACGTCATCAGTGATCCCGCCGAGGGCGCCGACGACAGGGTCGACTGGTCCAGCGAGGGCGGTGCAACGCCAGGCGGTCCCGCCGACACCGGCGATCCCACCCAGTAGTCATCTGTAGGACTCGGCGAGTGCCGAAAGCGTTTCGGCAGCAGAATGTTTCGGCGTCCAACCCAGCTCGGTGCGCGCCCGCGTGGTGTCCATCACCACCGACGTGCGGCCGATGTGCAGCCATTCCAGCGCCGACGGCACGAAGGGCAGTCGCGCGACGACCTCCGACGCCGCCGACACCGTGACTCTGGGCACCCGCACCGGTCGCGCACCGAGTGCGTCGGCCACCTCGGACATCGACAGCACGCCGTCGCCGGCGATGTTGTACGCCCCCGGCGGCGCCGCACTGGTCGCGGCCAGCGCGATGGCGTTGGCCACGTCGTCGTGGTGCACCAGTTGCAGCGGCGTGCCGGGGTCCGGGAACGGCGGTTTGAGCAACGGGAACATTTGGGTGGCGCGGCGGACCGGGCCGGGCAGCTGGTTCCAGGGCATCACCTCGGCCAGCGCGGGCGCGTCGGGACCGGCCACGATGCACGGCCGCAGCACGAACACCTCGAGGCCGGAGCCGTCGGTGACCTCGGCCAGGGCGGCTTCGCAGGTCGCCTTCTGTTCGGAGTAGTAGTGCTCGGGCGAGCCGCGTGGCGGGACGTCCTCGGTGATCGGCACGGGGTTGTCGGAGTGGTAGCCGTAGGCCGCCACCGACGAGGTGTACACCAGTCGGCGCGGCCGCTCGGCGGCCACCGTCGCCTCGAAGACGTTGCGAGTGCCCACCAGGTTCACCCGCGCGCTCTCGGCGCGCGAACCCATGATGATGAACGCCAGGTGCACCACCACGTCGGCGTCGGCCACCAACGCGTCGACGGCCGCCCGGTCGGTGATGTCGCCCTGCCGGTACTCGGTACGGGTCCAGCCCCGCGCCGCCGGATCGAAGGGTCTGCGGGCCATCCCGATGATCCGTTCGACGTCGGGGTGGCGCTCCAGCGCGTCGACCGCCGACTTGCCGATCTCTCCGGTGGGCCCCGTGACAGCGACGCGAAGTGGCATTCCCAGGTCTTTCCCGGCGCCCGATCGGGTGAAACGTTGAGAACCGGGCCCGCAGGGAATAGAAAGGACACCTACCTCAGAGGAGTGCGATGAAGCTCATCTCGCCGACCGATTCGATGTTCCTGCTCGTCGAATCGCGCGAGCACCCCATGCATGTCGGCGGCCTGCAGTTGTTCGAACCGCCCGACGGCGTCTCGGGCCCGGACTTCCTGCGCGAGATGCATCAGCAGATGGTCGAGCACACCGAGTTCCACCCGACCTTCCGCAAGCACCCGGGAACGCTGCTCGGCGGCATCGCCAACCTCGCATGGGCCGAGGACGACGAGGTGGACCTCGACTACCACCTGCGGCGGTCGGCGCTGCCCTCGCCTGGCCGGGTGCGCGATCTGCTCGAGCTGACATCGCGACTGCACGGCACACTGCTCGACCGGCACCGGCCGCTGTGGGAGGCCCACCTCATCGAAGGCCTCAACGACAACCGGTTCGCGGTCTACGTCAAGTTCCACCACGCGCTGATCGACGGGGTGTCGGCGCTGAAGCTCACCCAGCGCACACTGTCCACCGACCCCGACGACCCCGAGCTGAGAGTGCCGTGGCACCTGCCGCGCAAGGAGCGGAAGGCCGAGCTGGAACAGCCGTCGCCGAACCCGCTGCAGGCGCTCAGCCGTCGGCTGGGATCGGTTGCCGCGCTGGCACCCTCGACGCTGTCACTGGCTCGTTCCGCGCTGCTCGAGCAGCAGCTGCAACTGCCGTACGGCGCGCCGCGGACGATGTTCAACGTCCCGATCGGCGGCGCCAGGCGGGTCGCGGCGCAGTCCTGGGCGATGGAACGGCTGCGCGCGGTCAAGTCGGCGGCCGGCGTCACGGTCAACGACGTGGTGCTCGCGATGAGCGCCGGCGCGCTGCGCGCCTACCTGCTGGAGCAGAACGCGCTGCCCGACGCGCCGCTGATCGCCATGGTCCCGGTGAGCCTGCGCACCGAGGAGGAGGCCGACACCGGCGGCAACATGACGGGCGTGGTGCTGTGCAACCTCGCCACCGACACGGCCGACGCCGCCAAACGCCTCGAGATCATCAGCACGTCGATGCGCAACAACAAGAAGGTCTTCACGCAGTTGCCGCGCGTGCAGCAGTTGGCGCTGTCGGCGACGATGATCGCCCCGCTCGGTCTCGGCGCCGTGCCGGGCTTCGTCTCGGCCGCGCCGCCGCCGTTCAACATCGTCATCTCCAACGTGCCGGGGGCCAGGGAGCCGCTTTACTGGCGCGGCGCCCGCCTCGACGGCAACTACCCGCTGTCGATCGCGCTGGACGGCCAGGCGGTGAACATCACCGTGGCGAACAACGCCGACAACCTGGACTTCGGGCTGGTGGGCGCCAGAGGCAGCGTGCCGCATCTGCAGCGTCTGCTCGGCCACCTCGAGGATTCGCTCAAGGATCTGGAGCGCGCGACCGGCGTCTGAGTCTCAGGCGTCGGCCAGCGCCTGCTTGGCGGCGTTGTAACCGGGAACGAAGGTGATGCCCGGGCCGCCGTGGCAGCCGGCGCTGCCAAGGTAGAGGCCCTGCACCGGAAGCGGTTGATCGACATGGCCTTTCGGACCCGGGCGGTTGGGGCCCAGTTGCTCGGGGTGGACCAGGCCGTGGCAGTAGTCGCCGCCGGGGGCGCCGAACATGGTGCCCATGTGCTTGGGCGTGAAGGTGGTGTGCCGGATGATGCGGGACTCGAAGTCGGGTGCGATGCGGCAGATCTTCTCGATCACCCGCCGACCCATCTCGGTCTTCATCTCGCCGTAGCCCGACTCCCCCTGCTCGACCGGGAACCACAGCGAGAACGCCGACGCGGCGTGCTTGCCCGGCGGTGCCAGGGTGGGGTCGTTGACCGAGGGGATCTGCAGCGCGATCGACGGGTCGGCGGGCACGACGCCGTGCCTGCAGTCCTCCCACTGCTGCTGCAGTTCCTCCGGGGTGCTGAAGATGCCGATGTTGGACTGCATGGCGGGGTCGTTGAGCATTTCGTAGGGTGCGGCGAATTCCGGTGTGCCGTCGAGCGCGAAGTGCATCTGCAGGTAGCTGCCCCGGTGGTCGACGCGGGCGTACCTGGCGCGGATGTCGGCCGGTATCGCGGCGGGGTCGAGTAGTCGCGTCACCGTGAGGTCGGGCGCGACGGCGGACACCACCACCGGCGCGGTCAACCGCGTGCCGTCCTCGAGGCGCACGCCGGCGACCCGGCCGTAATCCACCAAAATCTCGGCGACGTCGGCGCGCAGTCTCACTTCGCCTCCGGCGGAGGTGAACACGTCCTGCAGATGCGACGTGAGCGCACCCATGCCGCCGCGCAGCTTCTTCACCAGCAGGGTGTTCTCGTCGGGAACGGCGAAGCCGTACGCGAGTGCCGCGGCGGTGCCGGGGGTGGCGGGCCCGCGGTAGGTGGTGTTGACCGCCAGCAGCGCCAGCATCCCGCGCAACGCACCGTGCTTCTCACGCTCGGGCAGGTAGCGGTCGAGCACGTCGGTGACCGAGCCGAACAACAGGTCGGTGATCGTCGAGCGCTCGAACTCGTTTGCGGCACAGGCATACATCTCGTCGAGCGTCTTCGGCGGCCGGCCGGCCTCGAAGCGCCCGAGCGCGCGGGTCGGGGCCTGGCTCCAGGCCATCAGGCCCGCCATGCCGTTGACCGCCTCGGCGCCGTGCACCTCGTTGAGGTGGGTCAGCAGCCGCATCGGGTCGGTGTAGTAGACGACCGGGTCGTCGCCGACACCGCGCAGCGACACCGACATCACGTCGAGGTCGACGGTCGGCAGCGTGTCGAGACCGAGCTCGCGGCTCACCGTCGCGGCGGTGGGGATCTGCACCGAGCCGGCGATCTCGAACCGGTAGCCGTCGAAAAGCTCGACGGTGGAGGCCATTCCGCCGGCGTAGCGTTTGGCCTCCAGGCACACGGTGCGCAGGCCGGCGCGTTGCAGCAGCGCCGCCGCCGTCAGTCCGTTGTGGCCCGCTCCGACGACGATCGCGTCATGATCCGCCATCGGCTGAGGCTGACACGGCGGCACATGTTTTGTCAATATTGACGAAACTCGCGGCGGGGCGGCGCTGGTTTTTGCATCCAGGGCTGCGATCGGCGTGGCATCACAGCCCTCAGCGCAGAAACGAGGGCCGTCAGTCGATGATGCCGCCGCGGAGCGACTCCAGCGCGGCGCGGCACAACCGGGCCAGCTCCGGCAGTGAGCGTGGCTCGCTGAGCATCCACATTTCCATCGCCCCGAACACCGCGGCGGCGATGCAGCGCGCCGTGACGGTGAGCCGCAGCCGCTCGTCGGAGTCCGCGAGTGGCGGGCGGTCGCGGGCCAGGTGCTCCTCGACCGCCTCGGCGAAGTCCGCCTCGACCTGGCGGATGTGCCGCACGATGCGGCCCGGGTCGAGTTCCTCGGACCGGAGCGCGGCGATCTTGGCGACGGCGTCGACGTCGTAGGGCGCCGCGAGGATTGCCGAATGCACCGAGTCGACCAGCGATTCGTCGGCGGAGCGGTCGGCGAGCGCGGCGCGGAACCACTGCAGCCCGGCGTCGTAGTCGGCGAACAGCAGATCGTGCTTGGACGCGAAGTGCCGGTAGAACGTCCGCAGCGACACCCCGGCGTCGGCGGCGATCTGTTCGGCCGAGGTGTCCTCGACGCCCTGGGCGAGGAAACGCACGAGCGCGGCCTGGCGCAGCGCGTCGCGGGTGCGCTCGCTGCGGATGGTCTGAGCAGGCCGGGCCATGCCGGTAACGTACCCGCCTCCCCGCCGCGCTCAGGGCGTCGGCGTGAGCAGGGCGATCGACGCGTCGACGGCCTCCTCGGTGACGTCGCTCATCCGGCCGCCGTCCTCGACGGTGATGGCGGTCAGCTCGCGAAGCCCGCCGAGCAGCATGATGACCCGTTGGCGCGACACCGGCCCGATGCCGGCGGCCCGGAAGCGGTCGGTGCCGCCGAGCGCCTGCACCATGTCGACGAAGTTGTCCATCACGTCGCGTTGCAACCGGCGCGCGGACGCGCCGAGCGACGGCATGTCGCGGATCCAGCTCAACATCAGCGCCGGACGCGACTCCGCGGAGGCGATCCACGCCACGATCGCCTGGCGCACCTGGTGCTGCCACGCAGTGGTCGGGTCGACGGCCGCCGAGATGCTGCGGATGTGTTCGTCGTTGGCGGCGGTGAGCAGCGCGACGAAACAGGCTTCGCGATCTTCGAAGTATTCGTAGAAGGTCCGGCGTGAGGTCCGGGCACGGCGGACGATGCCGGCGATGGTGGTCTTCTGGTATCCGTCCTCGGCGATGGACGCCTCGAGCGCGTCGAGCAACCGCTGCCGGAAGCCGCCTGCGTCCTGCCGGCCGCCATGCCGATCGGCGATCACTGCCTGTCCTTCGCGTCCGCCCCTGCTGAGTGGCCAGGGCCGGGATCGAACCGGCGACCTTCCGCTTTTCAGGCGGACGCTCGTACCAACTGAGCTACCTGGCCGGAAGGCACCGGCCTGACGACCGGTATGCCTCGCCGTGATGGCGACCCTGACGGGACTCGAACCCGCGACCTCCGCCGTGACAGGGCGGCGCGCTAACCAACTGCGCCACAGGGCCTTGCTGCAGTGCCACACCGACGTCGCCGCCGGTGCGTCGTACCCCCTACGGGATTCGAACCCGCGCTACCGCCTTGAAAGGGCGGCGTCCTAGGCCGCTAAACGAAGGGGGCCAAGCCGAATCTCTTCGGGGTACTCACAACGCGGACGTTGTGAGCTTCGATAGCTTAGATTACCGGCTGCCGAATCCTCAAATGGGGCCCGTCAGGCGGCCCGGTATTGTGTTTCACCGCGCCCCTATAGCTCAGTTGGTAGAGCTACGGACTTTTAATCCGCAGGTCCCAGGTTCGAGCCCTGGTGGGGGCACCACCCGAACGTCCCAAGTCAGGACGTTGCTCGCCGCACCGGCAGCTTGCCGACGCTGCCGCTTCAGGCCTCCGCGTCAGCAGCGTGTCAGCACCACGACGTTTGACGTCCGTCATGGCGCTCAAGGCAAACCCGGGAGGCGCCACGTGAACAGGCAGGCCAGCGGCGACTGGGGCCGGTACGGCCGAAGCAACGCAGTCCTACCCCGAATTGATCGAAGCGGCCTGCGGTACCCCTCAGCGCGCACCACCCCTACAGCCGGCTAGGTGAACAGAGGGTTCCTTTGTTCGCTGCTCGACAACTTCACAGAGGGCTGAGACTGCCCAGAGTTGGAGCCGACGGTTCCCTTCTCCTCCCGCTCCTCGCCGCCATGGTTGCTCACCGAGTCGCCCTCAGCCGCCAAGTGGAGGATCGGGGAACCTAGCGGCCGAGTCTGGGCGCGTCGCGGCTGCATCCTGAGCCGCGCGCTGCCGGTCTCATCGGCGGGACACGCTACTCGACTCGGACACGGCGGTGTCGGCCCGCGGTGGCGCCCACCTCCTGACGGTGGGGCACTCTCCAAGGCTCTCGGTGTCAGGCCCGATGCCACGAGTAGTGCCGGGCGCGGAACCGGGCGGGATTGCAGTGGGGTGCTACTGCGCTCGTCGCACCGAACGCGACTGACGATTCATCTGTCATGACACGAACGAAGAAGACACGAAGTGTCCGATGACTCATCGTGTTCTCCATCGCAGTTATGGCGGAAGGATGGCCGCGGTGTTCTGGCGATGAGCTCCCGACCCTTGACCGGCCACGTTCGCCGTACTCGTCGACGCAGGAGAGGGCAATCATGCTGGACCGGCTTGCACGACTAGCAGTGGCCCGGCCAAAGGCA
The DNA here is from genome assembly GCF_030519285.1 of Mycolicibacterium arseniciresistens. Taxonomy (NCBI): domain Bacteria; kingdom Bacillati; phylum Actinomycetota; class Actinomycetes; order Mycobacteriales; family Mycobacteriaceae; genus Mycobacterium; species Mycolicibacterium arseniciresistens. The sequence goes on along the minus strand of NZ_JAUMSQ010000024.1, from coordinate 19,542 downwards.
GTTCTCGCCGCGACCTTGGTACTCATGGTGGCCGCACTCGCATATGGGTCGGGGATCAGCGAGCGGCTGTCGGGCGGCGGCTTCTACAGCGTTTCTTCCGAATCGCAGCGCGCCGCCGCCGCGCTCGGGCAGCGTTTTCACGTCGGCAAACCGAACCTGGTCATCCTCGCGACCAACACCGGAGGCGGGTCTGTCGACGATCCCGGTGCGGTTGCCGCCGGCGAGGCGCTCACTCAAGAGCTTGCCGCCGAGGCTGGTATCACAACGGTCACCTCGTACTGGGGACCAGGCCAGTCCGAGTTGCTCCGTAGTAAGGACGGGACCAAGGCACTGATCGTGGCGCACGTCGAAGGCGATGAGCGAGAGTTTGCGGCGGCGGCCAGACATCTCATCGCTGACTACCGTGGCACCGAGCGGGGTCCGCTGAAGCTTGAACTCGGCGGTGAGGCGGTCAGCTACAACGATGTGACCGATCAACTCAATCACGACCTGGCGATCAGTGAAGCAATCGCAATGCCGATCATCCTGCTGCTGATGACGCTGGTATTCGGCAGTCTCGTGGCAGCCGGCCTGCCGCTCTTGATCGGTGTGCTTTCGATCATGGGTTCACTCGGCCTTCTCGCGTTGTTCTCGAATGTCACTCCGGTGTCGAACTATGCGCTGAACGTGACGACGATCGTCGGTCTGGCTCTGGCCATCGACTACAGCCTTCTGGTGCTGACCAGGTTCCGTGAGGAGCGGACTCGGGCTCAGTCCCTCGATGATGCGATCATCGAATCGGTTCGAACCGCCGGCCGCACGGTCGTGTTCTCTGCCGCCACGGTGACGCTGTCGGTGCTGGCGCTGCTCGCCTTCCCGATGATTTTCCTGCGTTCGATCGCCTATGCGTGTGTCGGTGTGATCCTGCTCGCGACGGTGTGCGCGCTTGTCGTCATGCCCGCACTGTTGCGACTTCTGGGCTCCCGCATCGACTCGCTCAACGTGCGCCGGGCGCTTCCACAGGTGTTTGGGCGTCGCGCACCGGCCGAAGCGCGGGCTGACGAGGACGGGTTCTGGTTCCGCAGTTCACGGCTGGTCATGCGAAGGCCGGTCGTGATGGGGGGCGCGGTGCTGCTCCTGGCCCTGGTGCTTGCGGCACCTTTCGGCTCGATCCGCTTGAACTTTCCCGATGACCGGTCGCTGCCGGCGACGATTGAAAGCCGAAGTGTCGGCGACGTGATCCGCTCCGAATTCCCGGCACAAGCGACCGCTGCGATGGATGTGCTCCTCGACAATTCCGCAAGCGGGGATCAGCTGGACGGGTACGCGGGGGCGCTGTCACAGTTGCCGCATGTCGTGGCAGTCAAGCTGGGAGTGACAAGCTATGTCGACGGGCAACGGATGGGCGAAAGGCCGATGCCCGGCGCCAATGGCGCCTATCTACAGCTGATCCCAGACGTCGATCCCTATAGCGACGCGGCCGATCTGCTGCTTGATCGGGTACGCGGAACACCAGCTCCAGGTAACGTGCTTGTCGGCGGACTCACTGCAGAGAACGCCGACACCAAAGATGCTTTGTTCGAACGAGTTCCGTTGGCAGTGGCACTGATGGTGCTCGCGATGTTCGGCGTGTTGTTCGCGTTCACCCGAAGCGTGGTACTGCCGATAAAGGCGCTACTGCTCAACGTAGTCAGCTTGTCTGCAACTCTCGGCGCGATGGTGTTCATCTTTCAGGAGGGTCACCTCAAGTGGCTGGTTGGAGATTTCGCTGTCACCGGGACACTGCCTGCACCCGTCCCGATCCTCATCATTTGTCTCACGTTCGGGCTGTCCATGGACTACGAAGTGTTCCTGCTATCGCGCATCACTGAGGAATATCGCGCGCACGGCGACACCAACCTCGCGGTGATGCGCGGGCTGCAACGCGTCGGCCCCGTCGTCACTGCGGCGGCACTGATCATGTCAGTCGCGTTCATCGCAATGGCAACTTCTCAGGTGTCGTTCGTCAAGTTGCTAGGCGTCGGGTTGACACTTGCAATCCTGTTCGACGCCACGCTCATTCGTGCTGTACTCATGCCCGCCGCGATGAGGCTGATGGGTCGGGCGAACTGGTGGGCGCCTCATTGGCGACGGCGTCCCGCGCATCTGCTCGTGAGTGGCGCCCGTCGCCGGCATCAGCTGACCGTGCGCCAATTGACGGCGCAACTGGCGGCGAATTGACATGCAGGCGCAACGACGCGAGGCGTTCGCCATGCCTACGCAGCAACGCGCGCTGGCGGAGGTCGCGGCACAAGCTTCGGCGATGACCGAACGCCTGTTGGCGAGCAATTCAACCGGCGATCGCGCAATGGGGACGTTCGTCGACACGTTCTTCGCCATGATTCCGTTGGACGGCTCCTCGGCAAGCATCAACGGCATCGTCATGCTGCCCGTGCTCGTGTTCGGCGCCGAGACTGCTGCGCCGATGCGCGCGACACCCGTAGCGCTTGTTCACACACTGTGGTGGGCGGCGGCGCGATATCTGGACGACATGATCGATACTCCGCAACTCGCTCAGTCCGAGCCCGCGGAATTCAACCGCGGGGTGATGACCGCAATTGCGGTGGGCAATTATCTTCCGCTCAGAATCTTTGGGAATCTGGTTGTATCCGATGCCGCTCGGTTTCGGCTGATCACCGAGTACAGCAACGGATGTATCGACGCACTGAGCGGGCAGCTGACCGACCTGATCCTCGACGCGGAGACAGCAACTCTCGATGATGTGCTGCGCAACTACGAGGGCAAGACGGGCGCGCCCTACGGGATGTCCGCCGCCCTCGCTGCGCAGCTCGCGGAGTGCGATGCCGACCGGGTCGATGCCTGGCGCTCGTTCGGTAGGGCGCTCGGAGTGCTTCGTCAACTGGTGAACGACCAGCGCGACCTGGTCACCGAGCGCGACGAGGATTTACGAAACGGCACTGCGACCTATCTGCTCGTCCATCTCCTGAGCACTGTGTCGACTGCCCGACGTGCGGAATTGATCGACCTCCACCGGCAAGCACGCACTTCGCAGGAGGCGCGGGCCGAACTGAAGCGAGCGATGTTGGCGGCGGACAACGTTTCCAGCTACGCAGAGACGATCCAGCCCATCGTCCGCACCACTCGCGACACGCTCGTGTCGCTCGGCGGTGACCCGCAGTGTGTCAATGAGCTCGCCGGGCTCATCGACGAGACGATTTCCTACTTTCCGCAGTTTCACCTGCGGTGAAGGAAGGCCCAATGAGCCCCGGGGAATGGATCAGCGCTCTCGAGGCGCGATGGTGAAATCGGGACCTGCCATCTCACGGAGGATGCGTACCACCATGCTCGATCAATTAGTGAAGAAGTGCGAAAGTGGCATGGCGGCCTCAACCGACCGCTCCGACGACTGCGAAGGCGACAAGCGTGACCAGGAGGCCGAGAGCGGATACCGCTGCCGGCCATTGGTTGTCCTTATGGCTGAGGTACTTGATGCCGATTCCCGCGACACAGATCGCAGGCAACGCGACGAATGCCTTGGCGACCGGCGAAACAGGTGCAGCGATGGCGAACAGCGCGGCCGCGAGCGGCCCGGTGCCGATAGTGAGCAACAATGTTGTCCGGTAGCCGAGGGAGTTGGTATAGCTGCGTTCCCCTACCGCGGGACGGCGGGCCAGCTTCTTTCCGAACTCGACCTGGCCGGCGCACAACGTCAGGATCAGAATTCCCAGCCCACCAACGACTGCCGTCGGCGCATCGTCGCGGATGTTTCCGAAGGATGCGAGCAGGTACACATACAGCAGTAGTTGAACCGGGAAGCCAACGAGCACGTTCAGGACCAGGTTGTCGCCGCGGGTGGCCGGGAATCGCTGCCCGAGAGCCGTCAGCACCCCGGTATAGAGAAGCTGGACGATGATGATGAAGAGTCCGCCGGGGAAGGACAGATTCGCGACGACGATGACCGTCACGCATAGGGCGCACAGAGTGGACAGGTCCCGATGCGCAACTGCGCCGGACGCCACGGGGCGCTGCGGGTTGGCAATCCGGTCGTAGTCGCTGTCACGAATGTCGTCGACGACCCGCATGATCAGCAAGTCGGCGAACAGGGTCACGGCGACTATCCCCATCATCGGTATCGCACTGGCCGGAATCCGTTCCCCAGCGAGCGCGGCGAACAGGCCGATACCTCCGACGCCGAACGCCAAGGCGTACACGCTCGACAGAAGAGGTGGATACCTGGTGAGAATGAAATTCGAGATACCAACCGCTACAGTCATTGTCCGCCTCCGTGCCACGTGACCGGCAGGCTCGATACCCCCCGGGTGAACTTCTGGGTGCGCCAGTCGATCTCCGACGCAGTCACAAGCGTCAGCCCGCTCAGTCGGGACAGCACCGTGTGCAGGCCGACTTGCAGTTCGAGGCGAGCGAAAGCCATTCCGATGCACTGGTGCCGGCCGTGGCCGAACCCGACGTGCGGGTTGGGACTCCGCTGAGGGCAGAACTCGTCAGCGTTCGGGAACACATCGAGATCGCGGTTGGCGACATCGAGGATGGGCACCACGATCTCGCCCTGTGAAATGAGACGGTCGCGCAACGTCACGTCGGCGGTTGCGATGTGCGGACACCCCGCCGTGCCACCGATCGTGCCGCCGAACCAAATCCAGCGCAGCAGCTCTTCTACCGTGGAAGGAATCTGCTCTGGATATCGGCGAAGCGAATTCACCAATCCGGGCTGCTGTAGTACTTCAATGAGACTCAGTGCGAGGTGACTGGCGGTCGTCTCTGCGCCCGACATGAGTAGCCCCATGGCGAGCATGACGATCTCCCCGTGGGTCAATCTGTTTGAGGATTCATCCTGTACCAGGGCATCGATCAGGCCTCCGGCTGTCATCTGGCTACGCGATCGGTTGACCCGAGTCTCGAAGTAGTCATGCAAGTGACGGTTTGCTTTCGTGACCTCGTCAGGTGGGTCGTGGCCAGCTGACCATGCGACCGTGATCCAGGGCGCGAGCAAGGGCAGATCTGCGGTGTCCAGCCCGAGGAGGGTCATGTGCACGAGGTTCGGAAACGGCTGGCAGAACTGCGTGAAGATGTCGGCCGGCGGCCCCGCCGCGAGCAGGTCGTCGAGAAGTTGATCGGCGACGCGGCTGATGAGCGGCCGTGCCTTCTCAGCCCGTCGCTTCGTGAACCATCCTTGAACGGCCTGGCGCCGACGTGTGTGGGTCGGCGGATCGGAGGTGACCAGCGCTAGAGGCAGATCGGCGCCCCCGTCATCGGTGGACACGTGAAATTGTGCCCGACTGAAGCGGTTGTCGCTCAGGACGGTTCGTACGTCGCACTGACGAGTTACGGCGATCGCCGCCGTGCCATCGGCCAACGTGATGTCGACGGTCGGTTCGTTGCGAAAGTGATCGACATGATGTTGCGGGAGCGAAGTACGCGGACAGCTCTCCAGCGGCAAGTGCATGATGTCACCGCGGTATCTGCGAGTGGGGGCGGAGGATGCGGACGATGCCCGACCTCCCGTCGATCTCCAGCTCGTCGCCGTCGCGTATCCTGGACGTCGCGCCACGAACCGCTACTACGGTCGGGATGCCGAGCATCCGTCCTGTTATCGCGGTGTGGGAGACCATGCTGCCGCGCTCGACGACGAGTCCCGATGCGGTGAGCATCACTGGTAGCCATCCAGGATCGGTTTCACGGGCGATCAGGATCCGCCCAGCGCAGTCACTCGGCGGAACATCGGGTCGCAATATCAATTTCGCGCGACCACGGGCGATCCCGGCGCTGGATGGAAGACCGGTCAGTTCGGAGCTGGAACTCGCGGTCGCCGACGTGGCAGCCCTGCGATGAAGCTCAGCGGCAGCGATCGGCGGCGGCGGAGTGGTGAAATGGGCTGCCATGGCCGGGCGATCGCACGATCGTAGGTAGGCGTCTTTTCGGGTCTTTACCAGGACGCGGAGGTCGGGATGTGTGGAGGTTCCATCGAAGGCTCCCAATAATTCCTCGACCTCCAGATGTACATAGTCCTCGGGTGAGTCCAGACACCCTGCGACGACCAGCTCAGACCCGAGTCGACGCATGACCTCCCGCGAGAATCCGTATAGCTGGGTGCGGCAGAACCGCGTGTCCTCGCGCGCTTTCACCAGGAATCTGCCCACCCGCACAGCCGCGCGAAGAATGACGCGTCTCCATCGTGACGGGCACATGCGGTGTAGTTCGTCGAGTGCGACTGCGGCCGCGGTCGATTCCTGAAGCCGCGTCTGCTGCATTGTCACTCCCGCCGCAACGAACGGCCGCAGGGCGTCGATGACCATCTCAGGTCTCTGGCGTGGCGTCGGCTGCTCGATCTTGAGGTCGTGCATGGCGCGATCGCCGAATTTCTTGAGGTGAGTATGGGCATCGGATTCCAGTTTTTCGCCGTAGGCGCCTCGTGCGATCAGGTTCCAGGTATCGCGTGCATCGGCAGTCAGCACACGCGCCGACAACGCGGGGTGGGCGTTGATCTGCTCGGCGAGCGCCACCGTGGAGTGCACCGACTGCAACGTCCGGTTCGGCGGCCCTCCGGGCATCAGCACAGTGAGGTCCACCTCCGGGGAGTCGGTCCACCGCCGCACAAGGACGGTGGCCGCAACATAACCGGCCAGGGAGAGATAGCTGGCCAGGATTGTGACGCCCCAGCGTGACTCGGCCTCCGACCACACTCGGCGGTATGTCTCGATTATTTCATCGACCGGCTTCTGCGACACTTCCGCCCCGAGGATGTGCTGGGCATCCCACCAGGAGAGGAATCTCCGCAACCTGCGGGGAAAAGTCATGGCGGCCCATATCAGCCGCGGCGAACGTCCGATGATGCGTGAGATGGCATGGCGGTCGGGCATGTGGCCCGGATTGGGATTTCGTTCTGCGAGCCCCAACGACCGCTCCCACATCGGACGAAGCACGTCCCATCCGGGGAGCTGGCTGTGCAGTGCGTACCACGCGTCCAGCCGGTAGTAAGCCCGGCCGTCGAGGTATCCGATCATGCGACGAAGTTGGTGCTCCCGACTCCGCAGTTGAGTCCCAGGGACTCCGACGATGCGGTAGAAGTCGCGGAAACTCATGCGATAGAACACTCGTGCGTGCGAGTACGTCATCGCGGTCGTCACGCCCGGAAAGCTCTCAGTCAGATTGTGATTGGTCCATTCGACAGTGGTCGTCGGCGTTTGGGGCGACGTCGCGGGCCGGGCCTGCACCAGGTGAATCGCTGAGTCGGCCGTGACGACGCCCTCTATGTCCTGAGGGCCGGATAACAGCCGCTCGGTGGTCGCCGCCAGCGCTGCGATCTGATCGATTTGCTCATCGGAGAACACCGGTAGGTCGGCGAGAATATCCGGCACCCGATACTCGGCAACGCCACCGCCCGGCGCGCGGCGAAGCATTCTTTCCTTGTGAGAGATGAGCCGCCCGATGCCGTCCGCGCCTACGAAAAAGTGGTCGATGTCCGCACGTTCGGCTACCGCGCCTTCTCCGATGCCGTAGACCGCAGCGACCACAGTTTTCTTGGCTCCGGTAGCAGGATCGTGGGTGAACGCGACGAACGACCGCTCGCCATCGATCATCTGCTGAATTCCGACGCAGATGCTGAGGACTCGGGGGTCGATTCCTCGCCGCGCGCGGTAGAGTATCGATCTGACGCTGAAAAGCGATGCTGCACAGAATGCTATGGCATCAATGAGCGCGTCGGCACCAACGTACAGATAGCTATCTGTGAGGCCTGCGAACGGATCGGCGGCGTCATCTTCGCCCGGCTGTGCATGGCGACCGACCACGCATGCCCGGACTGCGACGTCCGGCGAGCTGAGGGCGGCGTATCTCTCCCGGATCTGGATCTCTGTCTCTGGCAGAAGGGGCACGTTCTCGGCAGCGCCGCGAGCCGCCTCCGCCCAGGCAGTCAATTCCTCGACACCGGCGCCGGCGCCAGGAAAAATGCCAACCGCATCGGCGATGGCTGTCCACGGAGTTTCTCCGACGACGCAGAAGAACGGCGGGACGGAGACTCCGGCATCGCGCAACTGTTGCTGGCGCGCGAACTTGTGCCCAACCACGCTGGCATCAACCAACTCTGCAGGTGCGTCGATGATCTTGATCATCACCACACCCCCGGCACCATCCGGCAGCGTGTGTCGGCGAAAGCGCGATACTGGGGTAATTCAGTGAGGATGCCTTCTTCGACCCTGATACGCCAGAGAACCGCGGCGACAAGGAGAGTCAGTGCCGCGATGCTCGCAGGACTCGAAAAGTAGACCACAAAACCGATGTTCGCGAGCAACATCCCGGCATAAGCAGGGTGGCGCAGCAGGCTATACGGCCCGGATGACGTGAGGCCACCCTCGGAGATCGGCACCACTCGGTGCGAATATTGGACGCCGAGTTCGTGAATCGCCCATGCGCGCAACGCCACACCGGCAACGAACACCCCCGCGAGCGCGATACCGAACTCATCGGGCACCGCCGACGCGGAGAAAGCGGCCGTAAGTACCGTCAGGACTCGCGCCACCGCGTATGGAACGAGGGTGCGAGTCTCCGCGGCCGATTGTGTTGGTGTCCCGACAGTGATTCGTGCTTCGGAAAGCATCCACACCAGATATGCGGCGACGAAAGCCGCTGGAGCGGGGCGACCGCCGACAAGGTGTGCCGCGACCGCAGTGGTGAGGCCGATAGCGCTCAGTGCCAACAAAGTACGAAGAATGTACGTCGCGACTCGATCAGTCATTGCCAGCCTCCATCGGGTCAGGTCTAGGCCGCGCGCAATCGCGCATACTCGGCTTCGTCGACGCACCGGCTCGCGATGACGATCCAGCCGACTTTGATCGCTCGATCGCCTACTGCGTGCACGTTGATGTGGAGTTTGTTCGTCTGTTCGGGCGGAGTGGGTTGCCACGACAACGCCCGCGTCGTGTGGCCCTGCGGCGCCGCAGTGGGCACGTCTGCGGTGAGCCCGACGAAGATCATCCTTACCCCCAATGGCTGCTGACCCCATAGGTGAAGAATCGCGATGGCAAACTGGCGGGCGGCCTCGATGATGGAGGCGACTGCGCCGGCCCGCGGCGGGATTCCGCCGAAGGCGGCTTGCTCGTGTACGCGGACCCAGACGCATCCGGCGTCGACTGTTAGGGGACCGACAGCGATGTTTTCGGGGTCGGCCCGGTGCACCAGCTCGCGCGGAATCAAGCCGTTGCGAAATGCTGGCACCGGCGCATGCTCTGCAGGCAGCGGGGTCTCGCGTCGGCCCAGCAGTCCCCTCGATATGCTGCGGCCTGATTGGATGAATTCGAACGCATTCGTGCCGGTTTCGCGGATCGCGCTCACCTCAACCGGGACGTCCAGCTCGCAAAACTTCGTGAAGGTTAGACGGAAGCTCACATTGGCCGGCTGCAGCATCGCTGCGTGGTCGGCGAATTCGAGACCAGCCACCGCCAACAGCATTCCCGGCACGTGATCGAGCGGATGGTCGAAAAAGACAGGGTCGTGAAGATCCACGCGGATGAACCCACGAGAAACGCCTCCGCTTGGCGCCAAGTGAAGGCTGTCAATCGTGCGTCCGGGAATCACCCGAGGCGTAATCGGTGCAAGTGCATGCATCGTTGCCTCCTTTGCTCGTTTGCGCCTCTCCGATCGGCCGCAATGGACCCACTGCAATAGGGATCGTCGCTCGGATTCGGCGAGTGGCTCTCAGTAGAGCGCTACTGCAATCGGGGCTCGTCTCGGCGCGGTGGTACTACTCAGTTGCAGGATTGAGCTGTTTTGCTCGGGCTGCGGGCGGTAGATCCACGCTCTGCGTTGTGCCACTGAGCCGCGCCCGCTGCCCACGCTGCTTGGCTGAAATAGTGCCGCGCCGAAATCGGGCGAGATAGCAGTGGCGCACTACTGCGCTGCCTGCACCACACGGCAGCGACGATTTCTGTGGTGAAACCGAAACGCCGGATCCGGTGGCCGTGTTTCGTGGATATTCCAGAAGGAATGATGATGGATGAGGCAAGCATATTGGTCGCATCCGTCGGCCCCAGCGTTGACCGAACTTCGCTGACCAGCGCATCAGATCAGTTGCCCATGGTCGCCGATCGCATGCGCGAAATCCTTATCAGCGGTGACGGTTTCGATGCCATCTACCGTCACATCCTGGCTGCCCCCGGTAAACGCGTCCGATCCGCGATGGTGCTGGCCTGTGCCCGCCTGCTGCCCCCGGCTGCCGCGGTCCCGCTGCGCGACGCCGTCGACATGGCGTGCGCGATCGAGATGATCCACGAGGCGTCGCTCGTTCACGACGACATCTGCGACGGATCGCTCCTGCGGCGCGACGCGCCGTCAGTACCCGCCGCGTTCGGCGTCCGCACCGCCGCCCGGGCGGGATTTCATCTGGTCGGCACGGCCTTACAGGTACTCGCACGAGTGTTGGCCGACAACCCCGCGGTGTTCGCGCGACTCGGTGAGGCTCCCGGCGTCACCTACCTCGACCGAATCTCGGACCTGTCTTTCGGGCAGCTCATCGAGACCTTGCCACCTGCCGTCGACGACGCCGCCATGCGCAGGCACTACGAGATCGTGGCCGGGGCGAAGACTGGCACGCTTTTCCGGCTGGCCTGCTCGTACGGCGGCACGGCGGGCGGCCTCGACCACATTCAGCTGTGCGCCCTGATGCGATACGCAGACCACCTCGCCCTCGCCTTTCAGATCATGGATGACGTCCGCGACGTCGAGGGCGGCCCCTCGCTGGGCAAGGAGGCTGCCGGCGACCTCGACCGACGGGTGCCGACCTGGCCGGTGATCGAATGGCTGGCCATGCGGCCCGAGTCTCATGGAATGTGGCTCTCCAGGCTGACATCCAGTGGCGACCTGCAGGCCGACCTGGTGCGCAGCGGAGCCACCCGAGCTGCCCGTGCCGTCGCCGTCCGCGCCGCTCAGACGGCCTGCGAGGCGATCGATGCATTCCCGCTCTCCCCCGCGCGTGAGCAGTTGCGCGAACTCTCGGTGCGGGTGGTGTCCCGATGAGCAGGGGGCGACTCAGCGCTCTGGCCGAAGGGCTGTGGCACCTGCACCGCACGCCGGATATGGCTGCGATGCGGGCGGCCCGGTCGCCGGACGAGTTGGCTCGGCTGGCGGTTGTCCCGGCCGCCCGAAACCTCAGCATCGCGGCCGGTGTCCTTCCCGCAGACCAACGGTCCGAAGCCACCGCTGCCCTGCTGGCCTGCCGGGTGCTCGACGCGTACAAAAACCTGACCGACCGCCCGCTGGCTGCCTGCGCCGTCTTGACCGCCGCGGACTATCTGAACGGCGACACCGACACGTCGCCGCAGCCGATCCGGGCGATCGCCGGCTGCGACAGCGAAGCGGTCGACCTGGTGCTGGCCGAGCGCATCCGCGACGTGCGGGACCTGCTGTCGGAACTGCCCTTCGAAGGTCGCAGACGGGTCGGCCGATTGCTGGCGGATGTCGGCCGGGTGATGGCGCTGAACCTGGATCGCCCGTTACCCCGGACCGCCTACGGCGAGGGCGTACTCGGACGGGTGATGCTATATGTATGCTCACTGGTCGCCGAAGATGCCTGCGCTGAGGCCGATTTGAGCGAGTTCGCCGGATGCGTCGGTGTCACTGTCCAGTTGGCCAACGACTTGCGGGACGGCGAACTGGTTCTGTACAGCGCCTCCGACCGCGAGGAATTGACCCGGGCGATAATGCAACGCATGCCGGCCCCCGCACTAGGCAGCATCGCCCTGCTGGCCCGGCTCGGCCCGTGCATCAACAGTCGCGGCGCCCGGGTGGCGATGGCCTATACAACCATCAAGACGACCGCGTTCTTGTGCGCGGCCGTCGGAGCGCCCGCACCCTACCGGCGACCGGTGCGGCTGGCTGCGGCAGTGCTGGCCTCCGTCTCGACTGCTCATTGGAACACGATGCTGAAGCGCGTGCGCTGCTCCGTCGATGGGGCGATACACCGTTTGTTGGATGCGTCGCCCCACCCCCCGGTGATGGCTAGCTCTGCTGCCCGATCGGTCTCGGCCGACCTCCTTGCCCTTGGTGATCCGCGCTCGATGCCGCCCTCGGTGGGCCCGCTCATCGTCGGCGCTACCTTTGCGCTCGTCGAAGCTCTGCCGGGAGAACCGCTGACCGGCGAACTGCCCGATTTCCAAGTGCGCCGCATGATGATCGCCGACCATCTGGCCTTCGGCGCCCTGGAACGGCTGAGACCCTGCGACGCCGACGCTCTGCGGGCCCTCGCAACGCAGTTCCAGCTCGCCGCCCTTGCTCCGCTGTCTAGGCAGGCAACCCCTGAGCACAATTTCGACTCAGCTTGATTCGACGGCGCCCACGGCCTCGTCCGACCGACCTGGATTCACCAGCCGGGCGCTCAAGCTCCACCTGATGTTGCTGACCAGGTCGGCAACCGCGAGGCCGAGGTCGGAGTGAATCGCACCACGATCATCAGTCGCAGCAGTCGTCCCGGCCCGTGCCGCCGCCGACCGGTTGCGCACAGCACGTTTCACCCCGCCATGCGTTGACGCCCTCCCTGACCGCGATGCCGGCGATCACCAGGCCGGCGACGGGGTCCGCCCACGACCACCCGAAGGCACTGTTGAGTACGAGTCCGACCAGCAGCACCGCCGACAGGTAGGTGCACAGCAGCGTCTGTTTCGAGTCGGCGACCGCCGACAGCGATCCCAGTTCGCGACCTGCTCGGCGCTGCGCGTACGACAGCACCGGCATGACGATCAGGCTCAGCGCGGCGAGCACGATGCCCACCGTCGAGTGCCGCGCCTCACCGGCGCCCAGCAGCGCCCGCACCGCGTCGACGGTCACATACGTCGCCAGGCCGAAGAACGAGAACGCGATGATCCGCAGCGCGGTCTTCTCGCGGGCCTCGGGGTCGCGGCCGGCGAACTGCCACGCCACCGCGGCCGCCGAGGACACCTCGATCACCGAGTCGAGCCCGAAGCCGACGAGCGCGGTGGACGACACCCGAGCGCCTTCGGTGATCGCCACGATCGCCTCGATGACGTTGTACGAGATCGTCGCGGCGACGAACAGCCGGATGCGTCTGGACAGCAGATCGCGTCGAGCGTCAGTGAGCCGAGATATCATCAGCCGCAACCACATCCGCACTCGCGGCCGTCCGCGCCCGAACACCGGCAGGCGGGGTCGACGGCCAGCACCAGACCCATCAGGTCGGTCAGCGCATGCCCGATGCGGGGATCGGCGAGTTCGTAGCGCGCGCGACGGCCCTCGGGCACCGCCACCACCAGGCCGCACCCGCGCAGACAGGCCAGGTGATTCGACAAAATCTGCCTCGACACTCCGATCTCATCGGCCAGGTCGGAGGGATACCCGGGGGCCCGGTTCAGGCGCAGCAGGATGCGTGTCCGCGTGGTGTCGGACAGGGCGTGACCGAACCGGGCCAGCGCATCGGTGTGCTGCAGCGTCTCCACACTCCCGATAGTACAGCGGTTTCTGTATCAGGCGGTGCAGCTTGCCGCGGATGTGAAGCCAGGGCGGAAAATCGGCCCGATCTTCGCCCTGGCTTCACATTCGGCGCACCTGACGCACGAGCCACGCCGAGCCCCACCTACCTGACGTTCGGCCAATGCGAGCGCACGGACTTCACGAAGAGCACGATCCCGATCACCGCGAGGCCGGCGAAGACACAGGTGAGCATCATGTTCGTGGTCTCACCGCTGAAGCAGGTGCCGCCCCGGGTCCCGCTGCCACACGAGTAGGCGTCGTTCGGCTCGTCCCGTCCGAGCCACTTGTAGCCGAACACCCCCGCCAGCACCACGAACGCGACGATCCCCACCGACGCGAGGACGGCGTTGAGTACGAAGCCGGCTTTGGTCACGGGCTCACGCTAACCCGGCACTCGCGGCGTCAGTCGTCGCCGTCGCCGTTGCCGTTGCGCTTGGGCTTCTTGCCCGGCCGGTCGAACGGCGGGCCCTGCTGCCCGGGCTCGACCGGCGCCACCGTGGTGGTGGTCGTCGTCGGCGGCGTGGTGGGTGTCGTGGTGACCGGCGTGCTCGTGCCGGCGGGCTGCGGCGGCGGATTCGACGACGTCCCCGCCTCGAACACCGCGAGCATCACGCCGAGTAGGAGCGCCGCGACCGCCGCACCGATCCACAGCAGCCTGCGGTCGGGACCCGATCGGCGGGGCGGCGGCACGGCGATCATCGAGGGCGGCGGCACCGGGGTGTCGAGCACCCGGGTGCCCATCGGTCCCGGCGGTCCCGGCGCAGCCACCGGCACGGTGCCGGCGAGTGCCGCACGCATCGCGCGGGCGTTGTGGAAGCGCAGTCCCGGGTCACGGGCCATCGCGCGTTCGATCACCGCGTCGAGCACCGGGTCGACGTCCGGCCGCAGCGAACGCAGCGGAGGCGGCTGCTCGTCCATGATCGCGCGGGCCAGTGCGCCCGGGTGTTCCGGCAGGAACGGACGCCTGCCGGCGAGTGCTTCGTAACCGACCACGCCGACCGCGTACAGATCGTCGGCCGGTGTGGCCGGGTGTCCCATCAACCGGTTCGGGCTGAGGTAGGCCATCGTGCCGACGATCTGGCCGGTCATCGTCACGCCTGCCGCCGCGGTCTTCGCGATGCCGAAGTCGGTCACCTTGGCCTCACCCGACGGGGTGAACAAGATGTTGCCCGGTTTGATGTCGCGGTGCAGGATGCCGGCGTCGTGCGCGGCGGTCAGGGCGTCGAGGACGTCGTCGAGCACCTTGCGCGCCATCGGCACCGGCAGTGGGCCGCGTGCGATCTGGTCGGCCAGCGAGAACCCGGACAGCCGCTCCATGACGATGAACGGCATCCCGTTGTGTTCGCCGCTGTCGTGCACGGCCACGATGTGCGGGTGGTTGAGCGCCGCGGCCGAACGGGCCTCGGACTCGAATCGGGTCCGGGTTTCGGGCTGCGCCCCGAGCACGGGGTGCATCAGCTTGATCGCGACCGCACGGTCGAGGCGGGTGTCCCAGCCGTCGCGAACCTCGGCCATGCCGCCCCGGCCCAGGACGCCTCGCAACTCGTAGCGGCCGCCGAGAAGCTCGGGGGCCGTCATGAGCCCAACCTAGCTGGCTGCTTTGTCGGAAGTGTCAGACCCCGGGGCAGTAGTGCGTCGACTTGCCGCGGCAGTCGAGGGGCGGCAGGTTCCGGGCCGGGGTGTGCACCAGCGGCGCGTCGGGCGTGATGCGGCCCCTGACGCGGTCCAGGCCTGCGCGCGCCCGCGGATGCATCCGTCGACGCTCGGGCACCAGCCGGAACACCTTGCCCACCGCCTCCCCGAGGCGGCGGTGCCACCACTCGTCGCGGGCCGACCACGCGTAGCCCATCAGGTCGCGCACCGGCGGGTCGTACAGGCCGACGGTGAACCAGACGAAGAACGGCGCCAACATCTTTCGCTGCAGCCGCCACATCCAGTCCGGCATCGCCGACGCGAACGGCGGTTTGGGCAATTCGGTCAGGTCGAGCACAGCGCGCGCGGCGTAGTTGTTCTCGAGCACGTTGCGGCACATGTGATCCCAGTAGACCTGGAAGTCCTCCCACGTCGCCGGTACCGGCCGCATGCTCATGCCGTACATCCGGTACCACTCGACGTGTTCGTCGAACAGTTGACGCTTCTCCGCCTCGGTGATGCCGCCGCAGAGGCGTTCGGCGACGATGAGCGTGCCGACGAAGAACGTCGAGTGCGCCCAGTAGAAGACGTCGGGGTTCAGGGCGTGGTAGCGGCGGCCCTGGCCGTCGACGCCCTTGATGTCGGTGTGGTAGTCCCGCACCTCGGCTCCGGTGGCCGGCGCGCGGTCGCCGTCGAACACCACGCCGCCGATCGGGTACAGCGAGCGCAGCAGCCGCTGCCACCGCTCGCGGAAGAACGTCGAGTGCTCCTCGACCGCGGCGCCCAGTTGCGGGTGCATGTTCTGCATCGACCCGGCCCACGGCCCCTGCAGCAGTCCCCGCCAGTCGCCGAAGTACTTCCACGTCAGGGAATCGGGGCCGAGCGGCGAAGGCAGGGCGTCATAGCCGCCCGGCGCCACCGGGCAGCCGGTGGCCAGCGGCGATTCGCTGGTCAGCGGACTGGCCGCAGAAGTATCTTGAGTCACTGGTATCAGTCCCATCGACGCCAGAAGCCATTTTGACTACGCGTGTTGTCACATCGAGCATAGGGAGTGATGTGCCCTCCGGTCAACGACGCGGCCGCTGGTCGGGCGTTCCACTGCAGGATCGTCAGGCGCTGCGTCGCGGCGACCTGGTCGCCGCCGGGGTGAAACTGCTCGGCAGCGCGGGCGGCCCAGCGCTGACCGTGCGGGCGGTGTGCCGGGAGGCCGGCCTGACCGAGCGCTACTTCTACGAGAGCTTCGGCGACCGCGACGAGTACGTCCGCGCGGTCTACGACGACGTCTGCGCCCGGGCGATGGCGGCCCTGACGAGCGCGGAGACGCCGCGCGATGCGGTGGAACAGTTCGTCGCGCTGATGGTCGACGACCCCGCCCGCGGTCGCGTGCTGCTGCTCGCGCCGGAATCGGAACCGGTGCTCGTCCAATCGGGGGCGGAATGGATGCCCAGTTTCATCGACCTGTTGCAGCGCAAGCTGACCAGGATCACCGATCCGGCGCTGCAGGCGATGGTCGCGACAGGACTGATCGGAGCACTGACGGCGCTGTTCACCGCATACCTCGACGGGAGACTGAAGGCCGGCCGAGAGCAGTTCATCGACTACTGCGTCGACATGCTGCTCAGCCGGGTGGCCGAATACTGAGAACACCCACCGCGAGCGGGTACACGAGCGGGAGTGACGCCGGAAACGCGACGCGGCGGGTGGGCGACACCCGGTGCGGGCCAACTTGATGTCACCGGAGTACACAGATATATTGAGTGCAACCATCAGGTACAGATAACCGGAGGGGCCCATGGCGATCGACCTGACCGACCTGCACTTGCTCAAAGAGCTCGAGCCGGTCGTCGAGGCGAACCTCAACAGGCACTTGCGCATGCGCAAGGACTGGAATCCGCACGACTACATCCCGTGGTCGGACGGCAAGAACTACTACGCCCTCGGCGGACAGGACTGGGATCCCGAGCAGTCAAAGCTGTCGGAGGTCGCCCAGACCGCGATGGTGCAGAACCTGCTCACCGAGGACAACCTGCCCAGTTATCACCGCGAGATCGCGATGAACTTCGGCATGGACGGCGCCTGGGGCCAGTGGGTCAACCGCTGGACCGCCGAAGAGAACCGGCACGGGATCGCGCTGCGCGACTACCTCGTCGTCACCCGCGCCATCGATCCCATCCAGCTCGAGGAACTGCGCGTCGAGCAGATGACCCGCGGCTTCTCCCCCGGCCAGAACGCCCAGGGCGACATGTTCGCGCACAGCCTCTTCGACTCCGTCATCTACGTGACGTTCCAGGAGCTGGCCACCCGCGTCTCGCACCGCAACACCGGCAAGGCCTGCAACGAGCCGATCGCCGATCAGCTGCTGGCGCGCGTCTCGGCCGACGAGAACCTGCACATGATCTTCTACCGCGACGTCAGCGAGGCCGGTCTCGCGATCGCGCCGAACCAGGCGATGAAGTCGCTGCACCGGGTGCTGCGCAACTTCAAGATGCCCGGCTTCACCGTGCCGGAGTTCCGGCGCAAGGCCGTCATCATCGCCGTCGGCGGCGTCTACGACCCGCGCATCCACCTCGACGACGTGGTGATGCCGGTGCTGAAGAAGTGGCGGATCTTCGAGCGCGAGGACTTCACCGGCGAGGCCGCACGGATGCGCGACGACCTCGGGGTGCTCGTCGAGGAACTCCAGGAGGCCTGCGTCAAGTTCGAGCTCGCCAAGGAGAAGCGCCTCGAACGGGAACGCAAGATGGCCGAGAAGCGCAACTCGAAGGTGCTCGCCTCATCAGCGTCCTGACCGAACACCGCGCGCCGGCCCGATCTGCACTTCAGATCGGGCCGTTCGCGCTGTCCAGCCCCGTCGTGCTGGCCCCGATGGCCGGCGTGACCAACGTCGCGTTCCGGACGCTGTGCCGTGAACTCGAGATCGCCCGCGCCGGGACGGTCAGCGGTCTGTACGTGTGCGAGATGGTGACCGCGCGGGCACTCGTGGAGCGCCACCCCGTCACGTTGCACATGACGACCTTCGCGCCGGACGAGTCCCCGCGGTCGCTGCAGCTCTACACCGTCGACCCGGACACCACCTATGCGGCGGCGCGGATGATCGCCGACGAGGGCATGGCCGACCACATCGACATGAACTTCGGCTGCCCCGTGCCGAAGGTGACCCGCCGGGGCGGTGGCGCCGCGCTGCCCTACAAGCGGCGGCTGTTCGGCAGGATCGTGGCCGCCGCCGTGCGCGCCGTCGAGGGCTCCGGCATCCCGGTCACCGTCAAGTTCCGCATCGGCATCGACGACGAGCACCACACCCACCTCGACGCCGGCCGCATCGCGGCGGAGGAGGGGGCGGCCGCGGTGGCGCTGCACGCCCGCACCGCCGCGCAGCGATACTCGGGCACCGCGGACTGGTCGCAGATCGCCGCCCTGAAACAACACGTGACCAGCGTTCCGGTGCTCGGCAACGGCGACATCTTCGACGCCGATGACGCGCTTGCGATGATGTCGTCCACCGGTTGCGACGGCGTGGTCATCGGCCGCGGGTGCCTCGGCCGTCCGTGGCTCTTCGCGGAGCTGTCCGCGGCCTTCGCCGGGCGGGAGATCCCGGTACCGCCCACGCTGGGCGAGGTCGCCGCCATCGTCCGTCGCCACGGCGAGCTGCTCGCCGATCACTTCGGTGAGGACAAGGGCATGCGCGACATCCGCAAGCACGTCGCCTGGTACCTGCACGGTCTTCCCGCCGGCGCCGACCTGCGACGCGGACTGGCCCTGGTCAAGACGCTGGCCGACCTCGACCGGCTGCTCGACGAGCTCGATCCCGATGTCCCGTTCCCCGCCACGGCGACCGGACCCCGTGGCCGGCAGGGGTCACCCGCTTCGGTGACACTGCCGGAGGGCTGGCTGGCCGACCCCGACGACTGCACCGTCCCCACCGGCGCGGACGTCATGCATTCAGGCGGCTGAGCAGGGTCGGAAGTGTCGCGCGAGGCGCCGTTGTAGCGCGTTCGTGACAATTCGAGACGAACCTGTCACCCGCTCCGACTGGCTCACTCACAGGTTGTCTCAGTACGATGTGGGTCTTGCTGTGATGGCTCCAGTCACGGAGCCGATCTCGATGCTGCTGCGAGGCATGTGGCATTGCACAAGCCGGCTGGGCGCGACGCGCCGGCGGGTTCACGGAGTCGGAGGCCGATGAGGACATGAGTGACGGCGACAACGCCACTCCTGGCCGTCGGCGGGCGCCGGACCCGGCCCCGGATCGTGACGCGGACAACCAATGGCTTACCCGAACTCCCCGGCGATCCCTCGGCGCCGCGCCGTGGGAGCGCAGCGACCGGCACCCCGTCACGCCCGCGGCCGCCGATGAGCCCGACGACGAGGCAGCCGACGAGCCGAGCGGTAGCCACACCGACGGCGGCCTGACGGTCGCCGACCTCATCGCCAAGATGG
>NZ_JAUMSQ010000239.1:0-14982 GCF_030519285.1 Mycolicibacterium arseniciresistens | reverse complement strand
GAGGCCGGCCTGGGTCTGCGCGGCCGGTATGCCCGGCACCACGCGCACCGTGAGCACGCCCGGCAGCTCGACCGCGGTGTCGGAGGTGGTGTTCACCGCCCACGTCTCGCCGGCACCGAGCGTGACCGGCTCGCCCGCCACGGCCACCGCCACACCGGCCGCTGCTACGAGTTCGATTCTCGCCGAGGCCAACTCGGCCTGGCTGGCGGCCCGTTCGACGTTCAGCACGGCCTGCTCGACCGTCCGCATCGACGCATCGTTGACCGTGATGCCGGCCAACTCCGAAGCGGTCCGGTCGAGTTCGCGCCGTGTGGCGTCGATCTTGGCCACCCGGGCCGCCAGCCGGTCGGACTCGTCGCGCTGGGTCAGCCTGTCGACGACCGAGCGGGCCGACTCGACGCGCGCCTGGGTGGTCACCACCGCCTCGCGGGCCTTCTCGGCGGCGACCTCGGCCGCCTCGTGCACCTCGCGGGCGGTCGACTCCTCTTCGACGGACTCGGCGACGGCGGTCTGCAGCGCGACCACAGCCGTCCCGCGCTCCTCGACATCGGCCCGTAGCCGGCGCCGTTCGGCCAGCGCCGCAACGGAAGCCGTGTGCGTCTTGGTCGCCGCGTCGGCGATGACATCGGCTTCGGCGAGCTGCCTGCGCAGGGTCGCCACCGCCTCGGCCGCCGCGCGCGACGCGATGAGGCGTGCATGTGCCTGCGCCCGCTGTGCGGCGACCTCGGCGACTTCGGCGGTGAGCGCTCCGTGCCGGGTGACCGCATCGTCGACCTCGGCGACCCGCGCCGCGCACCGGGCCACCTCGGCGTCCGCCGCGTTCAGCCGTTTGGTGGCGGCGGCCCATTCCCCGGTGGGCCGACCGGTGACCGTGAAGTAGCGGGCGTACTCCTCGTCGATGCGGTCGACCAGCAGAGGTTCGGCGCCTGACAGCGTGGCGGCCTCACCGGCGGCGACGTCCAGCGCGCGGGCCAGCGCATCCGACCCGGACAGGTCGACCGCCGCCGTGGACGCCGACTGCAGCACCCGCTGCGCCTGCCACAGCTCGAGATCGACGGTCTCGGCCAGCATCGACCGGACCCGCTCGTGCGCCTCGTCGCCGGAGAGCTGTTCGCGGCGCGGCGCCAGGACGGTCAGTTGCGTCTCGGCCCGCTTGTGGAACCGCTTGCGGTACACGAACCGGTAGGCGCCGGCGGAGATCTCGGCGGTGATCTCGGCGCCGACGTCGGCGTGCGTCGGCTTGACCTGCTTGACCTCCTTCTTCGCGGAGCGGTCCTTGGCCTCCAGCAGCAGGTCGAGCGCCTCGATCATCGACGACTTGCCGACCTCGTTCGCACCGCTGACCACCACCACCCCGTGGTCGGGGAAATCGACTTCGCGATGGGAGATCCCGCGGTAGTTGGTCAGCACCAGCCGATGCAGCTTCACGCCACTCCCCGATCGGTCAGGCGCAAGAGCAGGGCGAGCGCGGCGCGGGCGTCCTCGGCATCGTCGCCGTCGGACCGCGCGGTGGCCACCAGGTCGTCGACGGCGGCGGCGGCGAAACCACCGATGCCGAGGTCGGCGAACTCCCCGTCGGCGGGCATCACGGCGATGTCGGTGTTGCGTTCCCACTCGGTCAGCGCCGCGAATCGCCGGCTGTACCGGTCGAGGCACGCTTCGAGCGCGGCCTTGTCGGTGACGGTCAGCGACCCGGTGAGGCCGAGCCGCACCACGGTGCGTTCCTTGTCCGGCATCAGGTCGAGGTTGATGTCGAGGTCGGCGATGTCGCGGTTGTCGTCGACCGACCGGTTCAGCGACACGAACCGCCACCGGCCGACCCGGCGGGCGTCGATCCGCACCGGCCGCGCGGGATCTGCCTCGTCGACCTCGACGACGAGCACGTGGCCGGGATCGGGTTCGACGTCGTCGTAGTTGGTGACCTCCGGCGAGCCGGAGTACCAGACCCGGCCGGTGGCGCCGACGTCGGTGCGGGAGTGCTTGTCGCCCAACGCCACATAGTGGACGGCGCCGCGGGTGAGGGCGGCCTCGACGGCGGCGAGCCGGATCAGCGACGGCTTGTCGTGCCCGGGGTCGAGGATGTCGACCGCACCGTGGCCGACCACGATGCGGGTGACGTCGTCGGCGGGC
Source organism: Mycolicibacterium arseniciresistens (assembly GCF_030519285.1). NCBI lineage: Bacteria > Bacillati > Actinomycetota > Actinomycetes > Mycobacteriales > Mycobacteriaceae > Mycobacterium > Mycolicibacterium arseniciresistens. Next base: position 12,852 of record NZ_JAUMSQ010000239.1, on the reverse strand, counting down.
AGAACGTCGAGCACGTCGCCGATCAGATCAGTGGTGGGCCGCTTCGACCGCCACGGCGCGGCGACGATCTCGAGCCCCGGCCGCACCTCGTGGACCCCGGCCCGGTCGAGAACCACGACATTGTCCGGGCATTCGGCGAGGAACAGCGCACTGGTGTACACCGATGACGCGTCGAGCGGATCGTGGTTGCCCGGCAGCAGGTACACCGGAATCCCGATGGCGCGCATCGCCTCCAGCGACTGGCTGACCACCTGGGGGGCCAGCTGGTTGTCCTCGAACACGTCACCGGCGACGACCACGAACTCCGCACCCGCATCGGCGGCGAGCGGGCCGATGGCGGCCACCACGTCGCGGCGCGCGGCCGAATACCGTGGCTGCGCCTCGCCGTTGAGGAAGTGCCGGGTCATCCCGAGCTGCCAGTCGGCGCTGTGCACGAATCGCATGTCGGCCCGTCCTTTCCGGCTCGTGATGGGTCCTCGTTTTCGAAGGCATGGCGAGTGTATGACCGCGCTCTGACAAGTCGGCGGACCTCGACCGGCACGTTGCCCGGTGGCCTACCGTGGGGCGGGTGAGCACCCGCTACCGGACACTTCTGCTGCTTCGGCACGCCAAGTCGGACTACCCGCCGGGCGTCGCCGACCACGGCAGGCCGCTGGCGCCCCGGGGACAGCGGGAGGCCGGGCTGGCCGGTGACTGGTTGCGCGCCCACGCCCCCGCCGTCGACGCGGTGCTGTGCTCGACGGCCACCCGGACCCGCGAGACGTTGCAGCGCACGCGCGTCACCGCGCCCGTGCAGTTCTCCGACCGCCTGTACGACGCCACGCCCGGCACCGTCATCGACGAGATCAACGGCGTCGGGTCACGCTTCGACGTGGACGTCGAGACCCTTCTGGTGATCGGCCACGAACCCGCGATGTCGGCGGTGACACTCGGACTGGCCAGCGCCGAGGGCAGCAACAACATTGCCGCACAACACATCTCGGAGAAGTTCCCGACCTCGGCGATCGCCGTGCTGCGCACCGCCTGCACCTGGGATCAACTGGCGCTGCGGGGCGCCGCATTGGTCACCTTCCATAAGGCCCGGTAACGGCTACGAGCTGGTGGCCAGCGTCAGCTCCATCAGCTTGATCGCCATCCCGCACGCGTCGATACCCGGCGACTGCGGGTTGACCCACCAGCCCACCGCGCCACCGGCGTCGCTGGCCACGCCGCACGCGCCGTTCGGGTCGTTGGGCTTCATCACGATCGACGGCACCCCGGCCACCGAGCGCTCCTCGATGTCGTACTGCAGTTCCTGCGCCGTGCGCCGCTCGTTGTCGAGGTCGCCCTGCTCGAACCAGAACCGGGTGATGTCGACCAGGCCCGCGGGATTGGCGGCCTGCCAGCGGCACACCGCGCCGACGAAGGTGCTCTGGATGTCCAGCGGGTCGGCGCCGACGGTCTCGGCGAGGATGTCCTCGGTGAGCACGTCGCACTCCTTGAGCAGGTTGGGGTACTGCCGCTCGGAGTTGTTGTTGCTCGGCCCGCCGCCGGTGCCCTCCTTGGCGGCGGTCCCGTCGACGGTGCGGCTGCAGCCGGTGACGATCGTCAGCGTGGCCAGCAGGGCACCGATACCGGCGAGAACGCGCCTGCCGTGCGGGAACCGCCTCATTTCGAATTCACAATCGACTGACGGGTGAGCTCGCGGGCCACCTGGCACGGATCGGGGAACGGTTTCCGGTCGTAGCTGATCGACCACTCGATGAAGTCGTCGTCGAACTGGATGCCGATCTCGCAGAGGTTGACACCGCCTTCGATCAGGTCCTGGCTGCTGGCGATGAAGCCGTCGTGGCCCTCGATGTTGACGTCCTCGACCGTGTCGCGCGACAGCTCTTCGGTCTTGCGCTCACGCCCGATGGGGCTGCCGCGGAACCAGGTGAAGGAGAAGTGCGGCCCGAGGATGCTCCCGCCGACCAGCCACTGGCAGCCCACCGACGTCTTGGCGGTGTTGACCAGGGTCGGCCGCTCGGTGAGCTGGCTGATCACCTGATCGCTCACCCCGCCGCACTCCGGGAAGAACGGACCGTGCGAGACGTCTTCCTGCGTCTGGGTGGGCCCGGACTGCTCGGGCGAGGACGGCTCCGGGTCGCTGCATGCCGCGAACAGCGGAATCGTCGCCGCAGCCAGTACGGCCAGCGCCCTGGCCGGGCGGGCGCGTCCCGTCGCGCTCGTGCTGGGAGTCACGCCATGCACTGTAGCGGCAGCGTTCCGCCTCAACCACCGACATGCCGGTTGACCTGCAGCTTTCACAGCATGTGCGACAGTATCGAAATGCTCTGGGCGCTGCTGCGACGGTTCGTGCGGCCGTACCGGGGGCTGCTCGGCGTGGTCGCGGCGCTGCAGGTGGTCAGCACGCTGGCCTCGCTGTACCTGCCCACCATCAACGCGGCGATCATCGACGACGGTGTCGCGAAGGGCGACACCGCGACCATCGTCGACCTCGGCATGATCATGCTGGCGGTCTGTGCACTGCAGGTGGCGTGCGCCATCGGCGCGGTGTACTTCGGCTCGCGGGCCGGGATGGGCTTCGGCCACGACCTGCGCGGGGCGATCTTCCGTCACGTCATCGGGTTCTCCGCCGAGGAGACCGCCCGGTTCGGCGCGCCGTCACTGCTCACCCGGACCACCAACGACGTCCAGCAGATCCAGGTGCTGGTCCAGGTGACGGCGACCATGCTGATCACCGCGCCGATCATGTCGGTCGGCGGCATCTTCATGGCCGTGCACCAGGACGCCGGCCTGTCCTGGCTGCTGCTGGTCAGCGTGCCGGTGCTGGCGGTGGCGAACTACTGGATCGTGTCGCGGCTGATGCCGATCTTCCGCAGCATGCAACGGCTGATCGACAACATCAACCGGGTGATGCGCGACCAGCTGTCCGGCATCCGGGTGATCCGCGCGTTCGCCAGTGAGCCGTTCGAACGCGAACGCTTCGCCGAGGCCAGCGGGGCGCTGTCGGAGACCGCGCTGGCGGCGGGCCGCTGGCAGGCGCTGATGCTGCCGGTGACCACGCTGGTCATCAACGTCTCCAGCGTGGCGCTCATCTGGTTCGGCGGCCTGCGCATCGACGCCGGGCAGATGCAGGTCGGCTCGCTGATCGCTTTCCTGTCCTACTTCATGCAGATCCTGATGGCCGTACTGATGGCGACGTTCCTGCTGATCATGTTCCCGCGGGCGTCGGCCTGCGCGGAGCGGATCACCGAGGTGCTGTCGACCACGCCCGGCATCGCCAGCCCCGACGACCCGGCCGGACCCGACACCATCGCCGGTGAGATCCGTATCGACGCAGCCACATTCACCTACCCCGGCGCGGACCGGCCGGTGCTGCAGGACGTCTCGCTCACCGTACGGCCGGGCAGCACCACCGCCGTCGTCGGCTCCACCGGCTCGGGCAAGACCACGCTGATCGCGCTGATCTGCCGGCTCTACGACGCCACGGCCGGATCGGTCAGCGTCGACGGCGTCGACGTGCGGGACTGGGACGTCGAACGGCTGTGGTCGGCGATCGGGCTGGTGCCCCAGCGCGGATACCTGTTCTCCGGCACGGTCGCCGACAATCTGCGGTACGGCAAGTCCGACGCCACCGACGCCGAGATGTGGGCGGCGCTCGAGGTGGGGGCCGCCGACGACTTCGTCCGCGCCCATCCCGACGGGCTCGGGATGCGCGTCGCCCAGGCCGGTGTCAACTTCTCCGGCGGCCAGCGGCAACGGCTGGCGATCGCCCGCGCCGTCATCCGCCGGCCCGCGGTGTACCTGTTCGACGACGCGTTCTCGGCACTCGACGTGCACACCGACGCCCGGGTCCGAGCCGCGCTGCGCGAGGTGTCGGCAGGCGCGACGGTGCTGATCGTGTCGCAGCGCATCTCGACGGTCGCCGAGGCCGACCAGGTGATCGTCGTCGAGGACGGCCGGGTGATCGGCGTCGGCACCCACGAATCGCTGCTCGCGGACTGCCCCACCTACGCGGAATTCGCCGACTCCCAGTCGATCGGTGTCGGGGGCGCGCCATGACCGGACCGCTCGGCCGCCCGTTCCGCGGCGCCATGGCCGCGCCCGCCGAACGCACCCGCGACTTCCGCGGGTCGGCGGTGCGCCTGGTCAAACGGCTCACGCCGCAGCGCGGGCTGGCCGCGCTGGTGATCGGCCTCGGTGTCGGCGGCATCGCGATCGGGGTGATCGGCCCGCGGATCCTCGGCCACGCCACCGACCTGTTGTTCAACGGGGTCATCGGCAGGCAGCTGCCTGCCGGGCTGACGAAGGAGCAGGCCGTCGCTGCGGCCAGGGCGCGCGGTGACACCACGTTCGCCGACCTGCTGTCCGGGATGGACGTCGTGCCCGGGCAGGGTGTCGACTTCGCCGCCGTCGCACGCACCCTGCTACTCGCCCTCGGGCTGTATCTGATTGCCGCGCTGCTGGTCTGGATGCAGGCCCGGCTGCTCAACGTCACCGTGCAGCGCACCATGGTGGCGCTGCGCTCCGATGTCGAGGACAAGGTGCACCGGCTGCCACTGTCCTACTTCGACGCCCGCCAGCGCGGTGAGGTGCTGAGCCGGGTCACCAACGACATCGACAACATCTCGACGTCGCTGTCGATGACCATCAGCCAACTGCTCACCTCGGTGCTGACCGTGGTCGCGGTGCTGGTGATGATGCTGACCATCTCGCCGCTGCTGACCCTGCTCACGGTGATCACCGTGCCGCTGTCGCTGCTGACGATCCGCTGGATCACCCGGCGCTCACAGCGGATGTTCGTCGCGCAGTGGCGCAACATCGGCAGGCTCAACGCCCACATCGAGGAGACCTACAGCGGCTTCACCGTCGTGAAGACCTTCGGCCACCGCGCCGCCGCGCAGGACCGGTTCGACGAGCTCAACGCCGACGCCTACCACAGTGGATTCGGCGCACAGTTCTTCTCCGGCCTGGTGTCCCCGGCGACGGTGTTCATCGGCAACATCAGCTACGTCGCGGTCGCGGTGGTCGGCGGCCTTCAGGTGGCGACCGGCCAGATCACCCTCGGCAGCATCCAGGCATTCATCCAGTACGTCCGCCAGTTCAACCAGCCGCTGACCCAGGTCGCCGGGATGTACAACACGCTGCAGTCCGGCGTGGCCAGCGCGGAGCGGGTGTTCGAGCTGCTCGACGCCGACGAGCAGTCCCCCGAAGCCCCGGTCGATCTGCCCGGTCCGGCCGACCGGCCCGGTCGCGTCGAGTTCGAGGACGTCACCTTCGGCTACCGCCCCGGCGCCCCGGTGATCGAGGACCTGTCGCTGGTCGCCGAACCGGGCAGCACGGTCGCGATCGTCGGCCCCACCGGCGCGGGCAAGACCACACTGGTCAACCTGCTGATGCGGTTCTACGAGGTGGACTCCGGCCGCATCCTCGTCGACGGCATCGACATCTCGACCGTCAGCAGGCAGTCACTGCGGTCGCGGGTGGGCATGGTGCTGCAGGACACCTGGCTGTTCGGCGGCACCATCTACGACAACATCGCCTACGGCAGGCCGGGCGCGGACGAGGACGAGGTGATCGCCGCGGCGAAGGCGGCGTTCGTCGACCGGTTCGTGCACAGCCTGCCCGACGGGTACCAGACCAGGGTCAGCGACGACGGCGGGTCTATCAGTGCAGGCGAGAAGCAGCTCATCACCATCGCGCGCGCCGTGCTGGCCCGCCCGCAGCTGCTGATCCTCGACGAGGCGACCAGCGCGGTGGACACCCGCACCGAGCAGCAGATCCAGCACGCGATGGCCGAACTCCGGCGCGACCGCACCAGTTTCATCATCGCCCACCGGCTGTCGACGATCCGCGACGCCGACCTGATCCTGGTGATGGAGGCCGGCCGGATCGTCGAACGCGGCACACACGCCGACCTGCTGGCCCGCCACGGCGAGTACTGGGCGATGAGCAGGGCCTGAGACTAGGCGTTCCGCTTAACGGTGCCCCAGCCGCGTTACAAACCGTAGGCTCGCCGTAATGAACACGAACACCGTCCACACCTTCTGCAGGTACTGCATGGCGTCCTGCGGGTTGGAGGTGACGGTCGAGGGCAACCGCATCCAGAAGATCTCCGCCGACAAGCAGAATCCCCACAGCTGGCACGACTTCTGCGCCAAGGGCCGCACCGCCAACCAACTGGTCGAGCACCCCCGCCGCATCGTGCGGCCGATGCGCCGGGTGGGTGACTCCTACGTGGAGGAGAGCTGGGACGTGGCGATCCGCGACATCGCCGCGCGGATGAACGCACTGATCGACCAGGACGGGCCGGACGCCATCGGCGCGTACTACGGCAACCCGTCGGGACACTCGTCGTCGAACGTGATGTTCATGAACGCCTGGATGGACGCGGTCGGCACCCGCAGCCGCTACGCCGTCGGCTCGGTGGACCAGAACGCCCTGCACGTGGTCGCCGAAGCGATGTACGGATCGGCGCTGATGGTGCCCGTGTCCGATGTCGACAACTGCGACTACTTCCTGCTGATCGGCACGAATCCCGCGGTGAGCGCCTGGAATTGGCTCGAGACGGTGCCGGGCGGCTGGCGCCGGGCGCTGGCCCGCCAGCAGCGGGGCGCGACCATCGTCGTCGTCGACCCGGTGCGTACAGAGACGGCGGAGAAGGCCGATGTGCACCTGGCCGTGCAGCCCGGTCAGGACTGGGCGCTGCTGCTCGCAATGGTCAAGGTGATCCTCGACGAGGGCCTCGAGCACCGTCGCGACTGCGCCGATCTCGCCACCGGTGTGGACGAGCTGCGCCGCCTGGTGGCCGACGCCGACCTCGATGACCTGGCCATCCGCTGCGGCATCGAACGGTCCCGGATCGTCGGCGCGGCACGGGACTTCGCCGCAGCCCCGGGCGCGATGGTGGTCACCCGCACCGGGATATCGCTGCACGCGGCGGGCACCGTGGGCGAATGGCTGGGTCAGGTGCTCAACGTCATCACCGGCCGGATGGACCGACCGGGCGGGCGGCGGTTCGAGCCGGGCTACTTCGACGCGCTGAAACTGGCCGAGTTGGCCAAGACGGAACCACATACGAGTCGGGTGGCGGGACGGGAGATGGTGGCGGGAGCGCACGGGCTCGCCGAACTGCCCGATGAGATCACCACCCCCGGCCCCGGTCAGATCAAGGCGATGCTGATCAACTGCGGCAACCCGGTGGTGTCGGGTCCCGACGGGAGCAAGCTCGACAAGGCGCTGGCACAACTCGACCTGCTCGTCGTGATCGACCTCGTACAACGCGAGAGCCACCGGCACGCGCACTGGCTGCTCCCGGCCGTGCACTGGCTCGAACGCGACGACCTGCTGGCGTTCACCAGCAACATGCACGACGAACCATTCGTCCAGTACGGACGCAAGGTCGTCGAACCGCCGCCGGACACCCGGCAGGAATGGGAGATCTTCGTCGACCTCGCCCTGGCGATGGACCGGCCGTTGTTCGGCGCCAAGGGCCTCAACCGGTTCATCAGAGCGACGCGCCGCGCAGCGGCGCTGACCCGTCGCCCCGCGGTGGCGTTCGGCCCGCACTGGCTCGACCGTCTCATCGTCCGGATGTCGCGAAAGTTCAACGGCCGCAGGCTCACCTGGCGCGACCTGATGGCCAACCCGCACGGATTGGTGCTGGGGCCGCGCGAGTTCGGTCATTTCAAGGGCGCGCTGCGCACCGACGACAAGATGGTGCACGCGGCGCCGCCCCAGTTCACCGCCCGCGCGCGCGAACTACTGGCGGAGCCGATCCGCGTCGCGCCACAGGAGTTTCCCTTCCAGCTGGGCAACCGGCGCAACCGTCACTCGATGAACTCCTGGCTCAACGAGTTGCCGGGACTGCACCGCTCCGGCAAGGGCAACGACGTGATGATCAACGCCGAGGACGCCGCGACGCTCGGCATCGGCGAAGGCGACCGGGTGCGGGTGTACTCCCCGACCGGCGCCGTGGAACTGGCGGCGACGCTGTCCGACCGGCCCCGACGCGGCATGGTCATCATCGACCACGGCTGGGGCTCACGGATCTTCGATCCGCGCGGCGGCGGGGAGCCCGAGTCGTTCGGCGTCAACCGCAATCTGCTGGTCGACGGCTCGACAGTGGACCCGCTGTCACAGACCTCGACGCTGAGTTCCTGCTACGTCGGGGTGGAACGGGTCTAGACCCCGGGGCCCTCGGCGCGCACGTCGTCGACGGCTGACATCGCCGCGCGCAGCTTCGCCAGCCACTCGTCGGTGTGTTCGCCGACCAGCCGCACCGACCAGGCCAGCGCGTCCGACCGCGAGCGCGCCACACCGGCGTCGACGAGTGTGTCGAGCACCTGGCGTTCGGACTGCCGCAGCCGGGTCATCACCGGAACGGCGATGTGGGTGAACAGGATCCGTTCGGGGTCGGCCGGATCGCCCACCTCGACACCCCAGGAGACCTTGCGGCCGTACCGGGCCTCCGCCTCATCGGCGATCCGCATCCGGTCCTGCCGGGTCTCCTCACGGAACCGGGCCGCCCTGCCCGAGGCGTGGGCGTCACTCTCGCCACCGTCGGGTTCGGGCAGCCGGCCGATGACGGTGATCTCCTCGCGGTCGACGACCACGGTGGGGTCGCCGGCGAACCAGCCTTCCGGCATGCGTCCGGCGATCCAGTCGGAGGCGTCGCCGGCATCGGGTTGTTGGGACTGCTGCCAGCCGCCGGATCGTCCCCGTCGGCCGTGCGTGTGTTGGTGTCTCATGATTACATGCTTACACCGTTACAAGAGCATGCGGCCGCGTTTCACCCCGGGCGAACGCCGCCCTTCTCGAACCTGCTTCTACCTGCGCTTGGACACCAGCGAGTACACCGCCGCGCCACCCGCGAGCACCATTGCCACGAGCAGCAGCGCGGCCCAGCCGGCGCCCGCCAGCCACCACACCAGACCCAGTGCGACGACCGCCGGGGACACCACGAACAGCACCATGCCCGGGTGCTGCTTGAAAACCGCCATCGCGCCCTTGGCCCGGTCCCGGTCTATTTCCTTGCCCGCCATGGCACAAGGATGCCCTAATGTCGTCACGGTGACTGCGCAATGGCTACCGGACCCCGAAGGCCGCTACCAGTACCGCTGGTTCGACGGACAAAACTGGACCGATCAGGTCTCCCATCAGGGCCAGGTGGGCCGCGCGCCACTCGGCGGCGGTGCCGGCGCGCCACCCGACCAGGGCCAGCAGCCTCAGGCCACCGCCCAGGGCGGCCCGCAGTACGGCGGCGCCCAGCAGCAGGCCGCCGGTGACGGCTTCGCGGGCATCACCGGCGATCTGGTCGACGGCCGCTTCAGCGAGAAGGAAGCCAAACCGATCGGCAACCAGAACACCAAGCTTCTGCGGGTGCGCCTCGGCGAGCCGTTCATGGCCCGGCAGGGCTCGATGGTCGCCTACCAGGGCAACGTCGACTTCGCGTTCGAGGGCGGCGGGGCGTCGAAGTTCATCAAGAAGGCGCTGACCGGCGAGGGACTGCCGTTGATGCGCTGCCAGGGCCAGGGCGACGTGTTCCTCGCCGAACGGGCATACGACGTGCATCTGTTGAACCTGAACAACTCCGGGCTGTCGATCAGCGGTAAGAACGTGCTCGCCTTCTCGTCCAGCCTGGACTGGAACATCGAGCGGGTCCGCGGCGGCAGCATCGCCACCGGTGGCCTGTTCAACACCACGCTGCGCGGCACCGGTTGGGTGGCGCTCACCACCGACGGTCCCCCGGTGGTGCTCAACGCCGCCGAGGCGCCGACCTTCGCCGACACCAACGCCGTGGTGGCCTGGTCGGCCAATCTGCAGACGCAGTTGAAGACCAGCTTCAAGGCGGCTGCGCTGATCGGCCGCGGCTCGGGTGAGGCGGTGCAGGTGTCGTTCCACGGCCAGGGCTTCGTGATCGTGCAGCCGTCGGAGGGGGTCCAGATCCCGACCCAGGCATGACCGCGCCGTGGGACAGCGACGTGGTGGCCGGCCGCTACGGCGGCCATGACGGACTGACGTACCGCCGGTCACCGTCGACGTTCGGCGAACTCGTCGACCTCACGACACGCTGGACAGACCGCACCTTCCTGGTGCAGGGCGACCGGCGGATCACCTTCGGGCAGTTCCGCACCGCCGTGTCCGCATGCCGGGAGATTCTGCGGCGCAAAGGGATCGAGCCCGGCCACCGGGTGATGGTGTTCGGGTACAACAGTCCGGAGTGGGTGCTGGCGCTGTGGTCGCTGTGGCTGACGGGCGCTGTGCCGGTGCTGGCCAACCGCTGGTGGAGTGACGCGGAGATCGACCACGCCGTCGGGCTGGTGGAGCCGCGGCACGTCTTCTCGGACACACCGCTGACGACCGACGTGCCCGGCAGCGCACTGCAGGAGCTCAGCACGGCATTCGATGCCACCCCGTCCGCTGAATCCGCACCCCTGCCCGTGAACGACGAGGACGAAGCCGCCGCGGTGCTGTTCACCTCGGGGAGCTCGGGGCTGCCGAAAGCGGTTGAGCTCTCCCGCCGTTCTGTGATCGTGAACCAGCACAACATCCTCGGCCGCACGAATCGCTTCCCGCACCTGCTCGACGCCGACTCACCGCAGGCCGTCAGCCTGGCGTGCACGCCGATGTTCCACATCGGCGGAATGTCCAGCCTGCTCACTCATTTCCTGACCGGCGGCCGGATCGTCCTCACCGAGGGCCGCTTCGACCCGAAACAGGTGATGGAACTCATCGAGCGGGAGCGCGTGCAGATCTGGGGCGCGGTGCCGACCATGGCGGTCAGGGTGCTCGAGCATCCCGACTTCGGGCGCCACGACCTGTCGAGCCTGCGGTCGTGGCCCCTCGGCGGGGCGCCGGTGACCACCGATCTGCTCGACCGGATTCGCGAGAAGCTCCCCAATCTTCGGTCGCGGGGGCTGAGCAACACCTGGGGCATGACCGAGGCGGGCGGATTCCTCACCGTCGCCGACGGCCGCGACCTGCTCGACCATCCCGGCACCGTCGGGCGGCCCTACCCGGTGGTCGAGCTGAAGATCGCCGAGCCGGACGCCGACGGCACCGGGGAGGTGCTGACCCGGTCCCCCACGGTGATGCGCGGATACCTGCGCGGCGGCCGGGTCGACGCCGCGGCCGACGTGGACGCCGACGGCTGGTTGCACACCGGCGATCTCGGCCACCTCACCGCCGACGGCTATCTGTTCATCGACGGCCGCAGCAAGGACGTCGTCATCCGCGGCGGTGAGAACATCGCCTGCCCGCACGTCGAAGCGGCCCTGGCGACGCACCCCGACGTGATCGAGGTCGCCGCGCTCGGGGTGCCCCACCACGAACTCGGCGAGGAGCTGGCCGCGGTGGTGGTGTGCCGGACCGAGGTGCCGCCGCCCACCGAGGAGGAGATGCGTCGTCACCTCGACGGCGTGGTCGCCTACTTCGCAGTGCCGACGCGGTGGCGCATCCGCACCGAACCGCTGCCGACGCTGGCCGGCGAGAAGATCGACAAGAAAGCGCTCCTGCAGGAGTTCCTGGCCGGGGCGTAGCCCGTCGCCCATACCCCCCATGGGTATATACTCGGCAGCATGGGTATGACGCTGAACGTCCGCGGGATGAGCTGTGGCCACTGCGTGGCGGCGATCACCTCGGCGGTGGCGCCGCTGCCGGGCGTCACCGACGTCGCGGTCGACCTCGAACAGGGGCTGGTCACGGTGGAAGGTTCCGCCGACGAGGCGTCGGTTGTGGCCGCCATCGAGGACACCGGCTACGACGTGGACCGCGCGGCATGACTGCCGTCACCCTCGCCGTCGGCGGAATGACCTGCGCGTCGTGCGCCGCGCGGGTCGAGAAGCGGCTCAACCGGATGGACGGCGTGTCCGCCACCGTGAACTTCGCCACCGAGCAGGCCACCGTCGAGTATCCGGACACGGTCAGCGCCGACGACCTCGTCGCGGCCGTCGAGGCCACCGGCTACACCGCGAGCCTGCCCCGCACCGCCATCGACGACCCGGAGCCGGACGACGAGGCGACCGGATGGCGGCGGCGCCTGCTCGTCTCCGCCCTGCTGACCGTTCCGGTGGTGCTGCTGTCGATGGTGCCCGCGTGGCAGTTCGACTACTGGCAGTGGCTGGCGCTCGGGCTCGCCACGCCGGTGGCGACGTGGGGCGCGTGGCCGTTCCACCGCGCGGCGTTGGTGAATCTGCGGCACCGCGCGGCGACGATGGACACCCTGATCTCGGTCGGGGTGTCCGCCGCCTATGGGTGGTCGGTGTGGGCGCTGCTCTTCACCCACGCCGGCACGCCGGGCATGCGGATGTCGTTCGACCTGCTGCCGTCCGGCTTCGAACCCCACCTCTACCTCGAGGTCGCGGCGGCGGTGACGACGTTCCTCCTGGCCGGCCGCTACGTGGAGGCGCGCGCGAAGAAGCAGTCCGGCGCGGCGTTGCGGGCGCTGCTCGACATGGGCGCCAAGGATGTCGCCGTGCTGCGCGACGGGCGGGAGATACGGCTGCCGGTCGACCGACTGACCGTCGGCGACGAGTTCATGGTGCGCCCCGGCGAGAAGATCGCCACCGACGGCGTGATCGTGTCGGGCACCTCGGCCGTCGACGCCTCGATGCTGACCGGGGAGCCGGTGCCGGTGGAGGTGGCGCCCGGCGACGCGGTGGTCGGGGCGACGGTCAACGCCGGCGGCCGCCTGCAGGTGCGCGCCACCCGCGTCGGCGCCGATACTCAACTGGCACAGATGGCGCGACTGGTGGCCGAGGCGCAGAGCGGCAAGGCCGACGTGCAGCGGCTCGCCGACCGGGTGTCGGCGGTGTTCGTCCCGGTGGTCCTGGCCGTCGCGGCGCTCACGCTGGCCGGCTGGCTGCT
>NZ_JAUMSQ010000238.1:0-13577 GCF_030519285.1 Mycolicibacterium arseniciresistens | reverse complement strand
GCCGCGGAGCTGGGAGCCGACCCGCAGCGCGTCGCCGTCGGCGGCGACAGCGCGGGGGGCAACCTGGCCGCGGTGGTCTGCCAGCATGCCCGCCGCGACGGCGTCCGCCCACCGGCGTTGCAGCTGCTCATCTACCCGGTCACCGATCTGAGCAGCGACACCAGGTCCAAGACGCTGTTCGCCGACGGCTACTTCCTCACCGCCCGCGACATGAACTGGTTCGCCGCGAACTACGTCGACGGCTCGTCGGTGACCGTCGACGATCCGGTGGTGTCGCCACTGCTGGCCGACGACCTGCGCGGGCTGCCCCCGGCGCTGGTTCTGACCGGCGGTTTCGACCCGCTGCGCGACGAGGGCAACCGCTACGCCGAGGCGCTGCGCGCCGCCGGGAACGCCGTCGAGCTGCGCGAGGAGAGCACGCTGGTGCACGGCTTCGTCAACTTCTTCCCGCTGGGCGGCGGCAGCGAGCGGGCCACCGCGGACATGATCTCGGCGCTGCGGGCGCATCTGCAGCACCCGTAGCACCCGGTGCACGCTGGGGCCCGCCGACCACCCGCCGGTACGCTGGGCCCGTGGCCACCAAACCCAAGAAGACGCCCCGCTACGACCTGAAGGCGGCCGATCGCAAGCGCAACCTGTTCATCCAGATCGGCCTGACCGGGATCGTGGTGGTGTTCGCCGTCGCGCTCGTGCTCTACATCGTGTCGTCGGCCGAGGACCGTCCCGGCTCCGGCGAGGCCAAGGCCGTCCGGTTGGCGTCGGACAGCCTGATCGTCAAGGAGGGCACCACCGAGCCCAAGGTGGTGCTGTCGCTCTACGAGGACTTCATGTGCCCGGCCTGCGGCGCGTTCGAGCAGGAGTTCGGGCCGACGGTCGGCAAGCTCATCGACAGCGGTGCGGTGGCCGCGGACTATTACACGGTGGCGATCCTCGACCGCGCCGGTGACGGCTACTCCTCGCGTGCCGGCAGCGCCGCGTACTGCGTGGCCGACGAGAACAAAGAGGCGTTCCAGCGTTTCCACGCGGCGCTGTTCACCCCGGGCATCCAGCCGCAGGAGAACAGCGGGGTCTACCCCGACGACAAGCAGCTGATCGAGTACGCCCGGCAGGCCGGCGTCACCGGCGGCGTGGCCGACTGCATCAACAAGGGCCGCTATGTCGAGATGGTCAAGGGCATGGCGGACGCGACGGACGTCAACGGCACGCCGACCATCCGCATCAACGGCGAAGACTTCCGGCTGGCCAACAACACCACGCCCGACGACCTGATCGCCGAGGTCAAGAAGATCGTCGGCGACATCCCGGCCCTCGACGGCCCCGCCCCCGGCCCCGTTCCCCCGCCGTCGTCATGACCGTCGCCGCGCCCAACGCCGTCGAACCGACCGAACCGGCCGCGGACACGCGGTCCGGGAGCCGCGTCCGGACGCCGAGCGCGGTGTGGGTGCTGATCGCCGGTGTCCTCGGCCTGGCGGCGGCGGTCACCCTGACGGTGGAGAAGGTCGAACTCCTCATCGACCCCAGCTACGTGCCGTCGTGCAGCCTGAACCCGGTGCTCTCGTGCGGTTCGGTGATGACCACGCCGCAGGCGTCGGCGTTCGGCTTCCCGAACTCGCTGATGGGCATCGTGGCGTTCACCGTGGTCCTGATGACCGGTGTGCTCGCCGTCGCCAAGGTGTCGCTGCCGCGCTGGTACTGGATGGGTCTTGCGGCCGGGACGCTGGCGGGCACCGTGTTCGTGCACTGGTTGATCTTCCAGAGCCTGTACCGGATCGGCGCGCTGTGCCCTTACTGCATGGTGGTGTGGGCGGTGACGATTCCGCTGCTGGTGGTGGTGTCGTCGATCGCGCTGCGGCCTGCGCAGGGCAACGCGTTCGCACGCGCTGTGCACCAGTGGCGATGGTCGCTCGTCGCGCTGTGGTTCACCGGGTTGATCCTGCTCATCCTCGAGCGGTTCTGGGACTACTGGTCCACCCTTCTCTGACCACCCCGGGACGTCGGGCCCGCGCGACGCGTTAAAGTAGCGCGTGATCTCGAAGGTGCTGGTCGCCAACCGTGGGGAAATAGCGATCCGGGCGTTTCGCGCGGCCTATGAGATGGGCATCGCGACGGTGGCGGTGTACCCGTACGAGGACCGCAATTCGCTGCACCGGCTGAAGGCCGACGAGTCCTACCAGATCGGCGAGGTCGGCCATCCGGTGCGCGCCTACCTGTCGGTCGACGAGATCATCCGGGTCGCCCGGCACGCCGGCGCCGACGCGGTCTATCCCGGCTACGGCTTCCTCTCGGAGAATCCCCAACTGGCCGCGGAGTGCGCCGAGGCCGGCATCACCTTCGTCGGGCCCGGCGCCGACATCCTGGAACTGACCGGCAACAAGTCGCGGGCGATCGAGGCGGCCCGGGCCGCCGGGCTGCCCGTGCTCTCTTCGTCGGCGCCGTCGGAGTCGGTCGAGGAGCTGCTGGCCGCCGCGGAGTCGATGGAGTTCCCGCTGTTCGTCAAGGCCGTTTCCGGCGGCGGCGGCCGCGGGATGCGGCGGGTCAGCGAACCGGGAGAGCTCCAGGAGGCCATCGAGGCGGCCAGCCGCGAGGCGGAGTCGGCGTTCGGTGACGCATCGGTGTACCTGGAGCAGGCGGTGCTGAACCCGCGCCACATCGAGGTGCAGATCCTGGCCGACCGCCACGGCGAGGTGATGCACCTGTTCGAGCGGGACTGCAGCGTGCAGCGCCGCCACCAGAAGGTGATCGAGCTGGCCCCGGCCCCGAACCTGCCCGCCGAGCTGCGGGAGAAGATCTGCGCCGACGCGGTGGCATTCGCCCGCGAGATCGGATACGCCTACGCGGGCACCGTGGAGTTCCTGCTCGACGAGCGCGGCAACCACGTGTTCATCGAGATGAATCCGCGCATCCAGGTGGAGCACACCGTCACCGAGGAGATCACCGATGTGGACCTCGTGGCCTCCCAGTTGCGCATCGCCGACGGCGAATCGCTGGCCGATCTCGGATTGAGTCAGGATGAACTGAGGACGCGCGCATTCGCCCTGCAGTGCCGGATCACCACCGAGGATCCAGCCAACGGCTTCCGGCCGGACACCGGCCGCATCACCGGTTACCGGTCGCCGGGCGGAGCGGGGATCCGCCTCGACGGCGGCACCGTGCTCGGCGCCGAGATCAGTGCGCACTTCGACTCGATGCTGGTCAAGCTGACATGCCGCGGCCGGGACTTCTCCACCGCGGTGGCCCGTGCGCGACGTGCGCTGGCGGAGTTCAGGATCCGCGGTGTATCGACCAACATCCCGTTCCTGCAGGCCGTGGTCAACGACGTGGACTTCCGCGCGGGCAGGGTCACCACGTCGTTCATCGACGAACGTCCCTACCTGCTGACCGCCCGCACCCCGGCCGACCGCGGCACCAAGATCCTCAACTACCTGGCCGACGTGACGGTCAACCAGCCGCACGGCCCGCGGCCGTCGGCGGTGTACCCCCAGGACAAGCTGCCCACCCTGGACCTCACGACGCCGGCGCCGGCAGGTAGCAAGCAGCGCCTCATGGAGCTGGGCCCGGAGGGCTTCGCGGCGTGGCTGCGTGACGAGCCCGCGGTCGGGGTCACCGACACCACCTTCCGCGACGCCCACCAGTCGCTGCTGGCCACCCGGGTGCGCAGCACCGGACTGCTGACGGTGGCGCCCTACGTGGCGCGGATGATGCCGCAGCTGCTGTCCATCGAGTGCTGGGGTGGCGCGACTTACGATGTGGCGCTGCGGTTCCTGAAGGAGGACCCGTGGGAGCGGCTGGCGGCGCTGCGTGAGGCGGTGCCCAACATCTGTCTGCAGATGCTGCTGCGCGGCCGCAACACCGTGGGGTACACGCCCTATCCGGAGACGGTGACGACGGCGTTCGTCGAGGAGGCCACCGCGACGGGCATCGACATCTACCGCATCTTCGACGCGCTGAACAACGTCGACTCGATGCGCCCCGCCATCGACGCCGTGCGCGCCAGCGGCAGCGCGGTCGCCGAGGTGGCGATGTCCTACACCGGCGACTGCGCCGATCCCCGTGAGGATCTCTACACGCTGGACTACTACCTGCGGCTGGCCGAGCAGATCGTCGAGGCGGGTGCACACGTACTGGCCATCAAGGACATGGCCGGGCTGCTGCGGCCGCACGCGGCCACCCTGCTGGTCGGCGCGCTGCGGTCCCGTTTCGACCTGCCGGTGCACGTGCACACCCACGACACCCCCGGCGGCCAGCTCGCCACCTACACCGCGGCCTGGGCCGCAGGCGCGTCGGCGGTCGACGGGGCCGCCGCGCCGCTGGCCGGCACCACCAGCCAGCCCGCACTCTCCTCGATCGTGGCCGCCGCCGCGCACACAGACCGCGACACCGGACTGGACCTGGGCGCGGTCTGCGACCTGGAGCCGTACTGGGAGGCGCTGCGAAAGGTGTACGCGCCGTTCGAGTCCGGCCTTCCCGCGCCGACCGGGCGGGTCTACCACCACGAGATCCCCGGCGGTCAGCTCTCCAATCTGCGTCAGCAGGCCATCGCGCTGGGGCTCGGCGACCGGTTCGAGGACATCGAGAACGCCTACGCGGGCGCCGACCGCATCCTCGGCCGCCTGGTCAAGGTCACGCCGTCGTCCAAGGTTGTCGGCGACCTGGCGCTGTCGCTGGTCGGCGCCGGTGCCGACGCCGACGAGTTCGCCGCCGACCCGGCCCGTTTCGACATCCCTGACAGCGTGATCGGCTTCCTGCGCGGCGAGTTGGGTGATCCGCCCGGCGGCTGGCCCGAACCGCTGCGCTCCACGGCACTGGCCGGGCGCGCCCCCGCCAAGCCCGTCACCGAACTGAGTCCGGAGGACGAGGCGGTGCTGGCCCAGCCCGGCCCGAAACGCCAGGCCGCACTCAACCGCCTGCTGTTCCCCGGCCCCACCAAGGAATTCGAGGCGCACCGCGAGGTCTACGGCGACACCTCCCGGCTGAGCGCCAACCAGTTCCTCTACGGTCTGCGCCAGGGTGAGGAGCACCGGGTGTACCTCGAGCGGGGTGTCGAACTGCTCATCGGCCTGGAGGCCGTCTCCGACGCCGACGAACGCGGCATGCGGACCGTGATGTGCATCCTCAACGGCCAGCTGCGCCCGGTTCTGGTGCGCGACAACAGCATCGCCAGCGAGGTGCCGACCGCCGAGAAGGCTGACCGCACCGACCCCGACCACGTCGCCGCCCCGTTCGCCGGCGTCGTGAACGTCACCGTCGCCGTCGGCGACGAGGTCAGCGCCGGCCAGACCATCGCCACGATCGAGGCGATGAAGATGGAGGCCGCCATCACCGCACCCAAGGACGGCAAGGTGGCGCGCATCGCGGTCGCCGACACCGCACAGGTCGAAGGCGGCGACCTCCTGGTCGTGGTCAGCTGACCCGCCTCATCGCCGGCGCGCTCGGCGGCCGCCGGATCACCGTTCCGCGCAGCGGCACCCGGCCCACCACCGACCGGGTCAGGGAGTCGTTGTTCAACGTGCTCACGGCCCGGCTCGACCTGGCCGGGCTGTCGGTGCTCGACCTGTACGCCGGATCCGGAGCCCTTGGGCTGGAGGCGATTTCGCGCGGTGCGTCGACCGTGACGTTCGTCGAGGCGGATCGGCGCGCGGCCGGGGTCATCGAGGGCAATCTCGCCGACCTCGGCGTGCGGAACGCGCACGTGCGCAAGACCGGTGTGGCCGCTGCGCTCGGCGGCGCGGCATCGCCGGTGGACCTGGTGCTGGCCGACCCGCCCTACGACATCGCCGAGGCGGAGATCGACGAGATGCTCGCGCTGCTCGACGCCGGCTGGACACGTGCCGGGACGGTGGTGGTGATCGAGCGCCGCGCATCGGCTGCGCCGACACGGTGGCCGGAGCACTGGACCCCGTGGCCGCAGCGGCGTTACGGCGACACCCGGCTGGACATCGCCGAGTCCTGAGCGGATTCAATCCCCGGTCGCTTCGCTCCTGCCCTCCGATTCAATCCCCGGTCGCTTCGCTCCTGCCCTCCGAGCCGCCCTGCTAGCGTCGTCACCCATGAGCGGCGCCATATGCCCCGGATCGTTCGACCCGGTCACGCTTGGTCACATCGACGTCTTCGAGCGGGCCGCCGCGCAGTTCGACGAGGTCGTCGTCGCCGTGCTCGGGAATCCGAACAAGAAGGGGCTGTTCAGCCCCGACGAGCGGATCGCGATGATCGAGGAGTCCACGACGCACCTGCCGAACCTGCGGGTGGAGTCCGGCTCCGGGCTGGTCGTCGACTTCGTCAAGGCGCGCGGGCTGACCGCGATCGTCAAGGGCCTGCGCACCGGCACCGACTTCGAGTACGAGCTGCAGATGGCCCAGATGAACAAGCATGTCGCCGGGGTGGACACCTTCTTCGTCGCGACCACGCCGCGCTACTCGTTCGTGTCGTCGTCGCTGGCCAAGGAGGTGGCGATGCTCGGCGGTGACGTCACCGAGCTGCTGCCCGAGGCGGTCAACCGCCGGCTGGCCGAAAGGCGGAGCGCGGCAGGCTGACTCGCCGCACCTAGTCGGGCGTCACCGTGGTGAGGCAGAACGGGTGGCCGACGGGGTCGAGCATCACGCGCCACAGTGCGGGGGCCTGCTGATGGGCAGCCTCACGGGCACCGAGGGCGACCGCCTGCGCGACGGCGTCGGTGATGTCGTCGACGGAGACGTCGAGATGCATCTGCTGGAGCTGCCCGGGCTCGGGCCAGGTCGGCGCGACGTAGTCGGCGACGCGCATGAACGCCAGCACCCCGGTGCCGTCGCTGATCGCGACGACACTGCCGTCGGGGGCCTCGACGAGACGGTGCATGCCGAGCAGTGCGGCGTAGAAATCGGCGAGGGCGGCCGGGTCGGGGCAGTCGATCGAGGTGGCGCCAAGGCGTCCCACCGGCGGACCAGGCGTCGTCATGGCGCACATCCTGCCACGGCCGCGGCGACGCAGATCACCGGCTCACGGCGGCCCTCGCACGGTTGACCTGGCCCGATGCGGGGTAGCCACGGTGTGGCGCACAGCCCATTGCGCCGCCCGAACCAGCCAGCAATACGGAGGTCACTGTCGTGGCTCAGACATTCGTGCAATCGACCGACGACGTCGTCGCGTTTCTCAAGGACCAGCACAACCTCATCAAGGACATGTTCGATGACGTGCTGTACGCGTCGGAGACCAAGGCCAGGGAGAAGGCGTTCACCGAACTGCGCCAACTCCTCGCGGTGCACGAGACCGCCGAGGAGATGGTGGTGCACCCCAGGGTCCGTCGCGAGGTGGACAGCGGGGACCTCATCGTCGACGCCCGCCTGCGCGAGGAACACGTCGCCAAGGAGCACCTGTCCGCCCTGGAGGCGATGGACATCGGCTCCCAGGAGTTCCTCGACGAACTCGTGCTGTTCCGTGCGTCCGTGCTCGACCATGCCGAACGCGAGGAGACCGAGGAGTTCAACAAGCTGCAGCGCGAACTGGACCCCGCCGATCTCAAGCGGATGGCCGCGGGAGTCCTGGCCGCGCAGGCGATCGCCCCCACCCGGCCACATCCCGGGGTCGAGTCGGCGAAACTGAACTTCGCGGTCGGCCCGTTCGCCTCGATGCTGGACCGGGCGCGCGACGCGATCGCCGCGGCGATGCGCTGAGCGGCACGCACCAGCGCCCGGCCTGCGGGTTCGGCCGGCCGTGCGCTGGTGCATGCTGCATTGCATGCTGAAAATGTGCCGGGTGCGACACACCGACCGTGCTGCAGAGTCACAGCGGTAACACCAGGCACACTAGTAACAACTTACTTCGCCTGGAGGGTGTTGCCGTGTACCGAGTTTTTGAGGCGCTCGACGAACTGGGCGCAATCGTGGAAGAAGCGCGCGGCGTGCCGATGACCGCGGGGTGTGTGGTGCCCCGCGGAGACGTCCTCGAGCTGATCGACGACATCAAGGACGCCATCCCCGGTGAGCTCGACGACGCGCAGGACGTGCTCGACGCCCGCGACTCACTGCTGCGCGACGCCAAGGAGCACTCCGAGGGCATGGTGGCGTCGTCACGCGCCGAGGCGGACTCGATGCTCAACCATGCGCGCGGCGAGGCCGACCGCCTGCTCGCCGACGCCAAGGCCCAGGCAGACCGGATGGTCGCCGAGGCACGCCAGCACAGCGAGCGGATGGTCGGCGAGGCGCGCGAAGAGGCGGCGCGGGTCAGCGCCACCGCCAAGCGCGAGTACGACGCCGCCACCGGCCGCGCCAAGGCGGAGGCCGACCGCCTGATCGAGAACGGCAACATCTCCTACGAGAAGGCCGTCCAGGAAGGCATCAAGGAGCAGCAGCGGCTGGTGTCGCAGACCGAGATCGTCGCCACCGCGAACGCCGAGGCCACCCGCCTGGTCGACACCGCGCACGCCGAGGCGGACCGGCTCCGCGGGGAGTGCGACATCTACGTCGACAGCAAGCTCGCCGAGTTCGAGGAGTTCCTCAACGGCACGCTGCGCTCCGTCGGTCGCGGCCGCCACCAGCTGCGCACTGCGGCCGGGACGCACGACTACGTCACCAGGTAGCCCCGGGGCCGCGCCCGTCCGGCAGCCGCGATCCCGCGGCGGCCGCCTTGAGCAGCGCCGTAACATCGCACACATGGCTACGCAGCGGAGAGCGCGACACCGTGCAACACCTTCGCCGCTCGTGCTCGACCTGTCCACGCTGGGCCGGCGACCGGGCTCGATGCTCACGGTCCGCGAGACGATCCCCAGTCCGTTGCGGATCGGCCTCGACCTCGTCGCGGTGGAGAAGGACGCCCCGCTCGAGCTCGACCTGCGGATCGAGTCCGTGTCGGAGGGTGTGCTGGTCACCGGCACCGTCTCGGCGCCGACCGCCGGCGAGTGCGGACGCTGCCTGACCCCGATCACCGGCCACGTCGACATCGACCTGACCGAGCTGTTCGCCTATCCCGACAGCGCCACCGACGAGACCACGGACGCCGACGAGATCGGCCGGGTGGGCTCGAGCGGTCAGGCCGACACCGTCGACCTCGAGCAGCCGGTCATCGACGCCATCGGTCTCGCACTGCCGTTCGCCCCGCTGTGCGGGCCGGACTGCGAAGGGCTGTGCGCCGAATGCGGCGTCCGGTTGGCCGAAGCCGAGCCGGACCATCACCACGAACAGCTCGACCCACGCTGGGCGAAACTGGCGGCGCTGCTGCCCGACGAGGCGCCCCGCGAACCGGGGGACGATTCGTGACCGACCGCGCGCCGCTGCTCGAGGCGCTGGGGGTGGACCTGCCCCCTGAACTGCTCACCATCGCCCTGACCCACCGCAGCTACTCCTACGAGAACGGCGGCCTGCCGACCAACGAGCGCCTGGAGTTCCTCGGCGACGCCGTGCTCGGCCTGACCGTCACCGAGGAGCTCTACCACCGCCACCCCGACCGCTCAGAAGGCGACCTCGCCAAGCTGCGCGCCAGCATCGTCAACACACACGCACTCGCCGACGTCGGCCGCAATCTCAGCGCCGACGGGCTGGGCGCCTACCTGCTGCTCGGCAAGGGCGAGGAGCACTCCGGCGGCGCCGACAAGTCGAGCATCCTGGCCGACGGCGTCGAATCACTGCTCGGCGCCATCTATGTCGAGCACGGGCTGGCGACCGCGCGGGAGGTGATCCTGCGGCTGTTCGCCGAATTGATCACCACCGCACCGACGTTGGGCGCCGGGCTGGACTGGAAGAGCAGCCTGCAGGAGCTCACCGTGGCCCGGAGCATGGGCGCGCCGTCCTACGTGGTCACCTCGACGGGCCCGGACCACGACAAGGAATTCACCGCCACCGTCGTCGTCGCGGACATCGAGTACGGCAGGGGAGTGGGACGCACCAAGAAGGAGGCCGAGCTCAGGGCCGCCGCAGCGGCTTGGAATGCGTTGTCGGCCACGGGTGTCGATGCCTGAACTACCCGAGGTCGAGGTCGTCCGGCGTGGCCTTGACGCCCATGTCACGGGCCGGACCATCACCGCGGTGCGGGTCCACCACCCTCGCGCGGTCCGGCGTCACGGCGCAGGCCCCGCCGACCTGACCGGCCGACTGCTCGACGCGCACGTCGCCGGAACCGGCCGGCGGGGGAAGTACCTGTGGCTCACGCTCGACGACGGTGACACGGCACTGGTCGTCCACCTCGGCATGAGTGGTCAGATGCTCCTCGGACCCGTGGCCAACGAGAACCACCTGCGCATCGCCGCACTGCTCGACGACGGCACCGCGCTGAGTTTCGTCGATCAGCGCACCTTCGGGGGCTGGCAGCTGGCCGACATGGTGACCGTGGACGGCACCGACGTCCCGATGCCGGTGGCGCATCTCGCCCGCGATCCGCTCGATCCGCGCTTCGACCGCGACGGGGTGGTGACGGTGTTGCGCCGCAAGCACTCCGAGATCAAGCGCCAGCTGCTCGACCAGACGGTGGTGTCGGGGATCGGCAACATCTACGCCGACGAGGCGCTGTGGCGGGCGAAGATCAACGGCACCCGCCTGGCGTCGGCGCTGACCCGTCGGCAGCTGACCGAACTGCTCGACGCCGCCGCCGAGGTGATGACCGACGCCCTCGGCCAGGGCGGCACGTCATTCGACTCGCTGTACGTCAACGTCAACGGCGAATCGGGGTACTTCGACCGGTCGCTGGACGCCTACGGCCGCGAGGGCGAGCCGTGCCGGCGCTGTGGTGCGGTGATGCGGCGGGAGAAGTTCATGAACCGCTCGTCGTTCTACTGTCCGCGATGCCAGGCCCGGCCCCGCGTGCGGCGGTCCTGACCTAGCGGGGCATCTCCGGGAAGCCCGGCGCCGCGGTCATGCAGACCTTCCAGTCGTCGCCTTCCTTGGCGAAGTGCACTTCCTCTTTCTGGGTGCCGGTCTCCACCTGTGCGGTCGCCGCGTCACCGTCGACCTGGATGTCGGAGATCTCCGCGGTCTCCGTCGACGAGCCGGGATCGCCCGGGACGTCGAGGTCGCCCAGGTCACCGAGGTCGCCGAGATCACCGAACGACTCGAACAGTTCTCGGTCGCCGGCGCAGAAATAGCTCTGCAGTGCGGCTTCGAAGTCACTGCTGGCATTGATGTCGTCGAACAGCTGACGGATCGCGGCTTCGTCATCCGATTCGGCCGACGTGCCCCCACCGCTCGCCGAGGAATTGCCACTGTCGCCGGAGCCGGCCACCAGCGCGATGACGACGACCAGCGCGATGACCAGTGCGACGCCGATTCCGCCGAACAGCAACCACTTTCCCCGTCCGGAGCCGGGCGGCTGCGGGGCCGGCCCCCAGCCGGGCGGCGGGTAGCCACCCTGGTAGCCGGCGGGCGGATACGGCGCGCCCTCGTAGCCGTACTGCTGGGGCTGGCCGTACTGCGGTTGGCCGTACTGGGGCTGGCCGTACGGGGTTTGGCCGTACTGCTCGGACGGCGGCCCGTACTGCTGCGGCTGTCCGTATTGCTGAGGCTGTCCGTACTGCGGTGCCGGCGGACCGTACTGCGGTGCCGGCGGACCGTACTCGGGTCCCGGACCGTACGGTCCCTGCGGCGCGCCGTACTGAGGTGGTCCGTAGGCGCCCTGCGGGGACCACTGACCCTGATTCGGATCGGGCGGCGTGGGTGGCACGTGGGTCATGGGTTGCTCCTGAGGCAGTCGCGACGACCGTAACACCGGGACGCCCTGCGGGCAGGCAGTCACCGCGGTGCCGGGCGCCCGCGAGGGCGGGGAATTCCGGTGGCCGCCACGTTGTAGAAAGAGACCATGACGGAACTGTGGGTGCAGCGTACGGGCGTGCGTCGGTACACCGGGCGGAGCTCACGCGGCGCGGAGGTGCTCGTCGGCAGCGACGACGTCGACGGCGTGTTCACACCGGGCGAGCTCATGAAGATCGCCCTCGCGGCCTGCAGCGGAATGTCGAGCGACCAGCCGCTGCGGCGGCGCCTCGGCGACGACTACGCCGCGACGATCCGGGTGTCCGGGGTGGCCGACCGCGAGCAGGAGCGCTACCCGCTACTCGAGGAGAAGCTCGAGGTGGACCTGTCCGGGCTGTCCGAGCAGGACCGTGCCCGGCTGCTCACCGTCGTCGAGCGGGCGATCGATCAGGTGTGCACGGTGGGCCGGACGCTCAAGTCGGGCACCACGGTGACCTTCGAGGTCGACGCTGGGACCGGCGATGCCGCACGACGCTGACGTCCGGCTGACCGCGTGGGTGCACGGCCGCGTGCAGGGCGTCGGCTTCCGGTGGTGGACAAGGTCGCGGGCACTGGAACTCGGGCTCACCGGGTTCGCCGCCAACAAGTCCGACGGGAGGGTGCAGGTGGTCGCCCAAGGCCCCCGGGACGCCTGCGAGCGGCTGCTCGACCTGTTGCAGGGGGAGAACACCCCCGGCTCGGTCACCACCGTCGTCGCCGACTGGTCCGACGCCGGCGAGCCGATCACGGGGTTTCGGGAGCGTTAGCCGCGGCGGTCAGTAGTCTGGCACGTCATGCATCTCAAGAGTCTGACGCTGAAGGGCTTCAAGTCCTTCGCATCGCCGACGACTCTTCGCTTCGAACCGGGCATCACCTGCGTCGTCGGGCCCAACGGGTCGGGCAAGTCCAACGTGGTGGACGCGCTGACCTGGGTGATGGGCGAGCAGGGCGCCAAGACGTTGCGCGGCGGCAAGATGGAGGACGTCATCTTCGCCGGCACGTCGTCGCGCGCGCCGCTGGGCCGCGCCGAGGTGACGCTGACCATCGACAACTCCGACAACGCGCTGCCCATCGAGTACTCCGAGGTGTCGATCACCCGCCGGATGTTCCGCGACGGCGCCGGTGAATACGAGATCAACGGCAGCAGTTGCCGATTGATGGATGTCCAGGAGCTGCTCTCCGACTCGGGCATCGGCCGGGAGATGCACGTCATCGTCGGGCAGGGCAAGCTCTCGGAGATCCTGGAGTCCCGGCCCGAGGAACGCCGGGCGTTCATCGAGGAAGCCGCGGGCGTGCTCAAGCACCGCAAGCGCAAGGAGAAGGCGGTCCGCAAGCTCGACTCCATGTCGGCCAACCTGGCGCGCCTCAGCGACCTCACCACCGAACTGCGCCGCCAGCTCAAACCGCTGGGGCGGCAGGCCGAGATGGCCCGTCGCGCGCAGACCATCCAGGCCGACCTGCGTGACGCCCGGCTGCGGTTGGCGGCCGACGACCTGGTGACCCGCAAGACCGAGTTCGACAACACCGATCAGGCCGAGACGACGCTGCGCCGCGAGCACGACGAGATCACCACCCGGCTGGAGGCCGCGACCGCTGAGCTCGACGGCCACGAGGCGGCGGTGGCGTCGCTGTCGGAACGCGCCGAGGGCGCCCAGCAGACGTGGTTCCGGCTGTCGGCGCTCGCCGAGCGGGTCGGCGCGACCGTCCGCATCGCCAGCGAGCGGGCCCAGCTGCTCGAGTCCGAGCCCGAGCCGTCGACCGGCCGGGATCCCGAGGAGCTCGAGGCCGAGGCCGACGAAATGGCCGCGCGGGAGGCGCAACTGCTCGGCGAGCTGGAGGAGTCACGGCGGCGCCTCGAGGAGGCCCGCGCCGAACAGTCCGAGAAGGACCGGA
>NZ_JAUMSQ010000237.1:0-1459 GCF_030519285.1 Mycolicibacterium arseniciresistens | reverse complement strand
GGCGAGCTGGAGGAGTCACGGCGGCGCCTCGAGGAGGCCCGCGCCGAACAGTCCGAGAAGGACCGGATCGCCGCCGAGGCCGAGCGCGCGCACCTCGCCGCCGCCCGCGCCGAGGCCGACCGCCGCGAAGGGCTGGCGCGGCTGGCCGGGCAGGTCGACACGATGCGCACCCGGGTCGAGTCGATCGACGAGACCGTGGCCCGGCTGTCGGTGAGCATCGAGGAGTCCGCCGCGAAGGCACAGCAGGCCAGGGCCGACTTCGAGACGGTTCAGAGCCGCGTCGGTGAGCTCGACGCCGGCGAGGTCGGTCTCGACGAGCACCACGACCGCAGCGTCACCGCGCTGCGGCTGGCCGACGAACGCGTCGCCGAACTGCAGTCCGCCGAGCGCGGCGCCGAACGTCAGGTGGCCTCCCTGCGGGCGCGGATCGACGCGCTCGCGGTCGGGATGGATCGCCGCGACGGCGCGGCGTGGCTGCAGAAGAACCACGGCGGCACAGGGCTTTTCGGCACCGTCGCCAAGCTGCTCAAGGTTCGCGCCGGGTATGAGGTGGCCATCGCGACGGTGCTCGGCCCGGCCGCCGACGCGCTGGCCGCGGAGGACTTCGGCGCCGCCCGGTCGGCGGTGGCCGCGCTCAAGGAGTCCGACGGCGGGCGCGCCGCGATCGTGCTGGGGGACTGGCCCGCGGCCGCCGTGCCACCGGCGGAGACGCTGCCCTCGGGGGCGGTGTGGGCGACCGATGTGGTGGAGGCACCCGACCGGCTGCGCGGAGCTGTCACGGCGATGCTCGCCCACGTCGCCGTGGTCGATGACCTGGCGGCGGCGCAGCAGCTGGTGACCGCCCGGCCCAGCCTGCGCGCGGTGACCGCCGACGGCGACCTGTTCGGGGCGGGCTGGGTCAGCGGCGGATCGGACCGCAAGCCCAGCACGCTGGAGATCGCCTCGGAGATCGACAAGGCCCGCACGGACCTGGTGGCCGCGGAGAAACTGGTCGGCGAGCTGACCGCCGCGCTGGCAGGCGCGCTCGACGAACAACGCGCCCGCCAGGACTCCGCCGAGGAGGCGCTGGCCGCCCTCAACGAGTCCGACGCGGCGATCTCGGCCATCTACGAGCAGCTCGGCCGGCTCGGGCAGGACGCCCGCGCCGCCGACGACGAATGGCAGCGGCTGATCACCCAGCGGGATGAGCTGGAGACCGGCCGCGCGCGCACCGTCGAGGAACTCGCCGAGATCGAGCAGCGCCTGCACAACGCCGAGCAGGTGCCGACCATGGAGGCCGAACCGGTCGACCGGCAGGCGTCGATGGCCGCCGCCGAGGCGGCCCGATCCGTCGAGGTGGAGGCGCGGTTGACCGTGCGGACCGCCGAGGAACGTGCGAATGCCGTTCGCGGACGGGCCGATTCACTGCGCCGGGCAGCGGCCGCCGAACGGGAGGCCCGGCTGCGGGCCCAGCGCGCCC